>NZ_JAPEHX010000059.1:0-18870 GCF_028823655.1 Exiguobacterium sp. B2(2022)
AAAGACGACGGTCATGCAGTTCTCTCCGATGTCGGATTCGATTCAAACGATTGAGGCATTTACGCTCCAAGAAGAGGGAAAGCGTGACGGGGAATATATCTTTGATTATCGGTCGGGTGAGGAAGGATTAATCCTACATAAAAGTGTCTTCAACGAAGGTGACCTGACGAGTAGATTAGTCACGACCGATGGTTCATTTGATGAAGAAGGTGGGGCATTGATTGATTTCGAACGAGGAAGCAAGTTCGTCTCCCTTGGCAAAGAAGGAAGAGTCGAATTTATATCCGCAACTCCGTCCAACGTGAAATACGTGTATAACGGCTCGCAGAAAAACATTACGTTCGATGCGTTTCGCTATTTGCGTGACGATTATATTTTGTTCCGCGAAGGGATGAATCGATTGCTTATCGCGGATTTAAAAGAAGAGACCGTTTCGTATTTACCGAATGACGGTGGAACGGTATCCAAGCCGGTCTTTAAAGATGGAAAATTAGCGTATGCTGAATTAGATGGTGAGGGATTGGTTCGTTTCTACGTCATTGATGTGAAGTAAAACGATAAATGTCATCGGTAGTACGGTTTTATGAAGGGAGGGGGTTCGCAAATGCGAACCCTTTTCTTTTGAATATAAAAAAGGAAGATTCGTCCCTGAAAGACGATATCTCCCTTATTTTTTTTCCTCATCGCGTTGCATATACTTTGCTGTTCGCTGCAACGCAAAACCAAACGCAAACAGCGAGGCGATGACTGCGGACATCGTATAGACTGAATCGATGAACGCTAAATAAATCCCAAGCAGCCCGATCCCGAAACTCACGAAAAAGAGAATAAGGAGTTTCGGATGTTGTTTCAGCGTCTGTTTCATCGGCTCGGGACGTTCAACTGACAACCTGTGCCGTCCGTGACGAGAAGGTTCGAATTGAATACTTGTCCGTCACTTTTCAAGACGAGCGTACGACGGTCTTCAAGGAAGTCGATTTTCATCTGTTCGTCTAAAAATACTTTCGTCCAGTTTTTGATTAAGATCGGACCAAGGTTCGATTCGATTTCGACGTCTTCTGGGGTCTTCTCCGTGACGTATCGAATTTCGAAAATCCCGCTATTTCCACAGCCGCAACCTTCCGTCTCATAGAAAAGGTGCATTTGTCCCTCACGTTCGCCCTTCAATGACTCGATTCGTTCGAGCGCACGTTCTGTAATGTGTACATGCATGTGTATCACTCCTTACTTTCATTATACGCCGATCGAAAAAAGAATGAAAAAGGGATGCATCCTGTTTTCCACCTTTCGAAAAAAAGCGTACACTTAGAGTGTTGAGAAGGGGGAAAGAGAATGATTTCACGTTTTTTTAGTTATTATCGACCACATAAAAAGCTATTTATCCTCGATTTTTCATTCGCAATTCTCGTCGGCTTACTTGAACTCGGGTTTCCGCTCGCCGTTCAATGGTTCATCGACGACTTGTTGCCGGGTGGGGAATGGAACTGGATTATCATCGTCAGCATCGGTCTGTTGATTCTATACATATTGGCCATGATGATGCAGTATGTTGTCAACTACTGGGGGCATAAGCTCGGGATCAACATCGAGACAGACATGCGGGAAGAGTTGTTCACACATATCCATAAACAGTCGTTCCGATTCTTTGATAATCATAAGACCGGACATTTGATGAGCCGGGTGACGAACGACTTGTTCGACATCGGGGAAGTGGCGCACCACGGACCGGAAGACTTCTTTATCGCAATCATGACGTTACTCGGTGCGTTCGGGATCATGTTCTCGATCGACCCGGAACTCGCACTCGTCACCGTTGTCGCGGTACCGTTCCTGATCATCATGATCACGTATGCGAATAAGAATATGAACAAGGCGTGGCAAAAGATGTACACGAACATCGGGGAAGTGAACGCACGTGTCGAGGACAGTGTGTCTGGGGCACGTGTCGTCCAGTCGTTTACGAACGAGGCGTTCGAGATCGGACGTTTCCAAAAAGACAACAACTTCTATCGTGGCTCGAAGATTGAAGCATATCGCGTCATGAGTACATCGCTCGCGGGCATTTACATCACGACGCGTCTGATGACGTTGCTCGTCCTTGTCTACGGGGCGTACTTAACGTACGAGGGTCAGTTATCATACGGACAGCTCGTCGGGTTCATCTTGTACATGAACTTACTTATCAAGCCAATTGAAAAGATCACGGCACTTCTCGAAATGTATCCGAAAGGGATGGCCGGGTTCAAGCGATTCACGCAGTTGCTCGATGAGGAGCCAGACATCGAGAACCGTTCGAACGCCATCGAGGTCGAGACGTTGAAGGGTGATATCGTCTTTGACGACGTTTCGTTTGGCTACTCGGACTACCGCCAAGTGTTGACGGATATTGACTTGTCAATCAAGGCAGGGACGACCGTCGCATTAGTTGGGACGAGCGGAGCGGGGAAAACGACCATCTGTTCACTCATCCCTCGCTTTTATGATGTGACGAATGGTGCCATCTCGATCGACGGCATGGATATCCGCGACATGACGAAAGAGAGCTTACGTCGTCAAATCGGAATCGTACAACAGGACGTCTTCTTGTTTGCGGGTACGCTACGTGAGAATATCGCTTACGGGAAGCTCGATGCGACCGATGGGGACATCATGCACGCGGTCGAGAAAGCGCATCTCGGGACGCTCGTCGAGGAGCTCGAGCACGGTCTCGACACACAAATCGGGGAACGTGGACTGAAGCTCTCGGGTGGTCAGAAACAACGCATTGCCATTGCGCGCATGTTCTTGAAAAACCCACCGATTTTAATTTTGGACGAGGCGACCTCGGCGCTCGACACGGAAACGGAGGCCATCATTCAAGATTCACTCAATGAATTGGCGGCGAATCGAACGACGCTCATCATCGCCCACCGTTTAGCGACGGTAAAAAATGCCGATCGCATTCTTGTCGTGACGGCGGAAGGAATCGTAGAAGATGGAACGCATGAAGAGCTTAGCCAAAAAGGCGGTGTCTTCATGAACCTATTACAACGTCAGCAACTGTAAACGGAAGGTCACCTCTCTAAAAGGTGACCTTTCTGGCGTGATATGGGTGCTTCGTGGGTAAATACATATGGATGAGCGAAAGAGAAGGAGGAAGATACACCATGAAAGCTGTACAAGTCGTAGGATACGGAGATGTCGATCAACTCCAAGTGGTTGATATCCCAAAACCAATACCAAAAACTGGAGAAGTGCTGATCAAGGTACGCGCCTGTGCCATTAACAATACAGAAATATGGATGCGCGAAGGGGCGTACGGAACTGGTGAGAAGTCAGGTTGGCGTCCGGAAGGCGTTCAGTTCCCGCGTATTCCAGGATCGGATATCACAGGAGAAATTGTCGAGCTTGGGGACGGGGTCGACCAAGGGATGATGGGACGACACGTCGTCTTGTTCCCATTCACCTCGAGCGGTCCTGAACGAAAAGAACACTTGTCGGACGATATGTCCTTCATCGGGTCGGAATATGACGGAGGTTACGCAGAATATGTAGCCTGGCCGGCTGACCTTTGTTTTGATATGCCACTCGATGATTTCGTCGAAAGTGCCGTCTTTTCCGTGAGCGGACTCACGGCATGGCATATGAACGAGCAGTTACACATCCGTTCCGGTGAGACGATTGTCGTCACAGGCGCGAGCGGTGGCGTCGGTTCGCTCAACGTTCAAATTGCCGCGAACGTTTTTAGTGCAAAGGTGTTCGCCATCGTCGGTGATTTAAAGAATGAGAAAGAGTTAAAGGCGTTCGGGGCAACGGAAGTGTTTTCTTATCGTTCTGAGACGCTCGCCGAGGACATCATCGCCGCGAACGATGGTCCGGTCGATGCCGTGCTTGATGTTGTCGGGGATGCGTTATTTGATGTGTCTCTTCAAGTATTGAAGAAGGGTGGGAAGTTCTGTATATCCGGTTCTGCCGGTGGGCAGACGACCCATCTCGATTTCCGGACACTCTATTTGAAGCATATCGCCATGTACGGATCTGTGCTCGGGACACGTCATGAGTTCGCGGAAATGTTGCGGTCGATTGCAGAAGGGAAACTAAAACCGGTCATTGATCGGACGTTCCCACTCGAAGAGGCGCGTGAAGCACAAACCTATTTCAAACAATCCGGTAAGTTCGGAAAGATCGTCTTAATTCCGAACACATAAAAAGAGAGGGATCACCCCTCTCTTTTTCATGCAAATTTGACTTTCAGGCGATCGATGTAGGCGATGAACAGACGGAAGCGTTCCAACCAGAACTGGAAGAACGGTCCGATGAGGAAGATGGATAGGACGGTACCGAAGAAGAGCGGTCCCCCGAGTGCCCAACCGATGAGACAGGCGATCAGCTCCATCCAGGTCCGCATGGAACGGACAGACGTTTGAAAACGGTCTGCTAAGGCGAGTGTCAGTCCGTCGCGTGGACCGGCTCCATACCCGACGGCGACGTACAAGCCGGCTCCCATCCCCATGACGAATATCCCGAACGTGAGCCAAACGACGTTTACAAATAAGCCATCGAATGTCGGGAGCCATTGCTCGTTTAAAATCAGGTTCATAAATACCCCGACAAACACCGCATTGACGAGCGTACCGAATTGAGGGCGGATTCGGTCGAGTATGTATTTGAACAGGACGAGTAGAAGTCCCACGCATAAGATGACAGTTCCGATTGAAATCGGAAGGTGGTGGGCAATCCCGATATGCAGGACGTCCCAGGTGGAGACACCAAGATTTGCCGTAATCATGATGGATGACCCGAGTGCGAGTAAGAACAGCCCGGTCATGAAAAGCCCCCATTTGAAGAGAATACGTAAAAAGTGGATGGATTGGACTTGCACGAACATCGCCTCTTTTCCATAAAATGATTGATTTATCTTAGCACATTCGATTTGAAAACATGAAAAAAACGCCTCAGCTTGTTGGCTGAGACGTGAGTGTTATTTCTTCGGTGATTTTTTTGCTTTGTTCTTTTTATAGTAATCGTAGACGAACGGAGCGACCGCCGTCGCGATTTTGATCAATGTTCCCATTTTGCCTTTCTTAGCCATAATGCTGCACCCCTTTCTCTTCTAGAAGAATATATTCCACACAAATTGATTTTAAAAACATATCTCTAGCACATTCCATCCTCATAGATTACTTGTAAACCCATCATACTAAGGAGTGGAGGAGGGTCTATTCATGAAAACAATCATTTGGTACCAAAACGATTTACGTGTCGATGATCATTTGCCACTCGAGGAGGCACTGCGTCATGATGATCCGATTGAAGGTCATTATTTTATCAGTCCGAAACAACTTGTCGAAAATCGTTATGGTGTCATTCCGCTCGGGAGAGAACGACTCCATTTTTTGAAAGAATCGCTAGAGGATGTGGCCGGTTCATTGGATGCGCTCGGAATCCCATTTTTTGTCCATGTCGGTCATCCGCTTGAAACACTCGACACGACCGACCGTCTCTTGTTTCAACGGGCCATCGGGTACAATGAGCGCCGGCGTGAAGAAGAGGTGATGAAAAAGTGGAAAGGGGAGTACGAGGCGTTCGATGGATTCACGTTATTTGAAGAGGACGACATCCCGTTTGAGAAAATGCCGTTTCTCTTTACGGAGTTTCGAAAAGCGGTCGAAAATGATGTCCGTCCTCGTGAATTGATCTCTAGAAAGGCGACTGCTGCCACGCGCGAGGTGACGTTCCCGTTTTCGATGCAAGAAATCGAGCAAGACCCGAGGACAGCATTTCCGTTTAAAGGTGGCGAACTGGGAGCGAAGCGTCGATTGAATGACTATTTGTCCGTACCGATTCGAACATATAAAGAGACGAGGAATGGGTTTGGGGTCGATGACTCAACGAAGTTGTCTGCGTATTTGGCGAACGGATCGTTATCGCCACGACGGGTGTTCTTTGAACTTGAAGCGCATGAACGAACGCATGGGGTGAACGAATCGACCTATTGGCTCTACTTTGAACTCTTGTGGCGTGAATTTTTCCAATGGATTGCGCTCGAACAAGGGAAGAAATTGTTTCGGGCACAAGGCATCCGGTCGAAACGAAAAGACTGGCGCGTCGAGGCGGACGTCATTGAAAAGTGGCAACGGGGAGAGACGGGCGTCGATTTCGTCGATGCGTTCATGCGCGAATTGAATGCGACGGGTTGGATGTCCAATCGGGGACGGCAAATCGTGGCCAATTATTTTGCCAAAGAGTTAAAGCAAGACTGGCGCTATGGGGCTGCCTATTTTGAATCGAAACTGATCGATTACGATGTCGCGAGCAATTACGGCAATTGGGCGTACCAGGCCGGTGTCGGAAACGACTCACGCGACCGACGTTTCAACATCAATCGTCAGCAGTTTACGTATGACCCAGATTGTGCGTTTCGTAACAAATGGTTGTGACCAAACTGTCACGAGAAGTCGGTGTTTCTCATTGACTTCTTTTTACAGAAGCGCTATAGTTAAATCAACAGATGGGATACCTGAGGTGTACGAGAGCCGCCTTCGTTATTTTGAGCCAACACTTTGAATACGGGAGACCGAACTGCTAACCAGATCAACTGCCTCATCACGTGCAGGAGGACTTGTGAAGGAAACGCTAGGTCACCCACCTGCATACGCAGGTTCAAAAGCAGGGCATCGTCACGGCACTCCGGGCCCCATCGATTTTTTTGTAAATACGTCGCGAGACGTCTTTTTTTTGATTATAATTCCGAGTAAAATAGTATGAGAAAATAGAATTAGTTGGAGGAAGAAATATGTTACACCAGTTTTCACGAAATGAATTGGCCATCGGCTCTGAAGGCCTTGATGCTTTAAAGAATAAAACGGTCGCAATTTTAGGAATCGGTGGCGTCGGCTCGTTTGCGGCAGAGGCACTTGCGCGCAGTGGCGTCGGGCGCATCGTTCTCGTCGACAAGGATGACATCGACATCACGAACGTCAACCGTCAAATCCATGCATTATTGTCGACAGTCGGTCAACCGAAAGTCGAAGCGATGGGGAAACGTCTTCTCGACATCAACCCGGACTTAGACCTCGTCCAATTGAAAATGTTTTATACAGAAGAGACATACGAAGAGTTCTTCGCTCAAAATATCGATTATGTCATCGATGCTTCAGATACGATCATTTATAAGATCCATTTAATCGTAGAATGTAAGCGTCGCGGCATCCCGGTCATCTCGAGCATGGGGATGGCGAATAAGATGGATCCGACACGTATCAAAGTCGTCGACATTAAAGATACGTCATATGACCCGATTGCCAAGATGGTCCGTACCCGTCTACGTAAAGAAAAAATCTACAAGGGTGTTCCGGTCGTCTTCTCAGATGAGTCTCCGATCGTGACACGCGAAGACGTGAATGAAGTCGTCGGGAAGAAAGACGCTCCAATCCGCAAAGCGAAGATGCCACCGAGTTCGAACGCGTTCGTCCCATCGGTTGCAGGACTTGTGGCTGCCGGTTACGTCATTAACGATTTGCTCGAAAAAGCGGGCGTCGAAATCAACCGCATCCAAAAATAAAACGACGCTGGCTCATTTCGAGTCGCGTCGTTTTTCCCAATAATCGAGCCGTTTTTGAATTTGTTGCTCGAATCCACGTGGTGTCGGTTTATAGTAATTTGGTCGTTTTCTAGCCAAGTTTTCTGGCCAGTAGTTTTGAGGGACGGGTTTATAGTAATTTGGTCGTTTTCTAGCCAAGTTTTCTGGCCAGTAGTTTTGAGGGACGAACCCGTCTTTTTCATCGTGCGGATATTTGTAACCGACCCCGTTTCCAAGTTCACGAGCTCCTGGGCTGTGGGCGTCGCGCAAATGTACGGGCACAGGTCCACCCTCGACTGTACGGACGTGGTGAAGCGCCTTGTCGATGGCGGTGATGACCGCATTCGATTTTGGTGCGGTCGCCAAATAGATGACAGCTTCGGCAATCGGGATGCGGGCTTCCGGGAAACCGATGTATTCGCTCGCTCGAGCCGCCGCATCTACGATGAGTAGTGCGTTCGGGTCGCTCATTCCGATATCCTCGGCAGCATGGACGTAAAGACGACGCATGATGAAGCGCGGCGATTCGCCAGCCTCGATCATGACGGCTAACCAGTATAGCGCCGCATCAGGATCCGACCCACGAATCGATTTGATAAATGCCGAGATGACGTCGTAATGTCGGTCACCCGTCTTATCGTATTTGATTGACTTCTGTTGAATCGACTCTTCCGCGACCTCGAGCGTGATGTGAATTTGTCCATCTACTTCTGGTGTTGTCAAGACGGCGAGTTCGAGTGCGTTCAATAGGACACGGTAGTCACCATCTGCCATTTTGATATAATGGTCAGCGGCAGCTTCATCCATCTTCACCGGGTAATTTCCGAGCCCACGTGAGTCGTGTATTGCACGCTCGAGGACAATCCGTAATTCCTCGGCACCTGGTGGCTCAAGCCGAAACACGGTTGCCCGTGACAAGAGGGCTGCGTTCACTTCAAAGCTTGGGTTTTCGGTCGTCGCTCCGATGAGTACGAGTTTTCCGGACTCAAGGGCAGGGAGGAGCGCATCCTGCTGGAGCTTATTAAATCGATGAATCTCATCTAAAAAGAGAATCGTGCGCTCGTCCTCATAGTCAAACCGGGACTCCGCTTCACGAATGACGTTCCGCAATTCATCGAGTTTGGCTGTGACGGCGTTCAATTGGACAAATGTCGCTTTCGTATAATTTGAAATGACACGGGCGAGTGTCGTCTTCCCGGTGCCAGGCGGACCGTATAGGATAATCGTGCCGAGTCGGTCGGCTTCGATGGCACGGCGAAGTAGCTTGCCCTCACCGATGATATGGCGCTGTCCGATGACGTCATCTAACGTTTCGGGGCGCATGCGGTTGGCGAGCGGTCCGCCATTCGATTGATGAAACAAATCAGGCATACGTAACCATTCCTTTCGACAAACGTTTGTTCGATTAGTATAACAGAAGGAGACTTGAAGATGAAAATATCTACAAAGGGCCGTTATGGCTTAACCATCATGATTGCGTTGGCACGAGAGACAGACAACAAGCCGCTTAGCTTAAAGAAGATTGCGGCACGCCATGAGTTGCCGGAGCATTATTTGGAGCAATTGATCGGTCCACTCCGCAATGGTGGACTCGTCAAGAGTGTACGTGGCGCGTACGGTGGCTATCAGCTCGTCAAACCAGCAGAAGAAGTGACGGCGGGTGAAATCATTCGCTTGCTCGAGGGACCGTTAGCCGTTGTAGAGGAATCTGAAGCAGATGATGCAGTGAAACGGAAGCTTTGGGATAAAATCAAAGAAGCCATCGATACCGTCCTTGACGAAACGACACTCGCCGATCTTGCCGAGGAAGAGTCAGACGGCTATATGTTTTATATTTAAGAACGAGGTGACCCTTACATGAACTATTTTGATCACGCTGCGACGACGCCGATGCGACCGGAAGTCCTCGAGGCGATGACCCCTTACTTTTTAGAGACGTACGGAAACGCGTCGAGCATTCACGGAATTGGGCGTAACGCGCGGGCGGCGCTCGATTCGTCACGTCGCGTCCTCGCGAAATGGATCGGTGCTTCACCAAACGAGATTGTCTTTACGTCGGGTGGGACGGAGTCGGATAACTATGCCTTGTTCGGTGCGGCATATGCCCATCAGGAAAAAGGCAAACATATCATTACGACAAAAGTCGAGCACCATGCAATTCTTCATGCGATGGAACAGCTCGAGCGTGAGGGCTTCGACGTCACGTATCTCGATGTCGATGCGTCGGGAGCCGTCACTGTCGACGCCGTGCGTTCAGCTTTACGGGATGACACGATTCTCGTATCGGTCATGTACGGCAATAACGAAGTCGGGACGCGCCAACCGATTCAAGAAATCGGTGAGTTGTTACGAGACCATCACGCCATTTTCCATACCGATGCGGTACAAGCGCTCGGGACAGAAATGATTGATGTAAAGGCGATTCATGTCGATTTATTGTCGGCGTCCGCACATAAAGTGAATGGACCAAAAGGTATCGGTTTTCTTTTCATGAAAACAGGTGTAAAATTAGCGTCACGTTCTTTTGGTGGACAACAAGAACGTAAACGTCGAGCCGGCACGGAAAATGTTCCGGGTGCCGTCGGATTCCAAAAAGCAGCTGAACTCGTCATGGCAGAGCGTGAGGACCGAGTGACTCTCTATGAGTCGCTCGATCTGGCACTACGTCAGCGCCTTGACGAACTAGGCGTATCTTATGAGGTGAACGGATCAAATCGTTTACCTCACATCGTGAACTTATACCTTCCTGGAATTGACCTTGAACCCTTCCTCATCATGATGGATATGCGGGGCATGGCGATTTCAAGCGGAAGTGCCTGCACGGCAGGGTCGGTCGAACCGTCCCATGTATTGTCGGCGATGTACGGGGATTCAGAGCGGACACGTCAGTCTGTTCGAATCAGTTTTGGCCACGGCAACTCGGTCGAGGACGCGAAACGGCTCGCGGAGCGACTACAAGAAGTCGTCTCGACATTTATGAACGGAGTGAGATAGATGAATTTACGCACGAAAGCCCCTGAAGAGACGACGGTCGTCGTCGGGATGTCAGGTGGCGTCGATTCATCGGTGACGGCCCATGTATTGAAAGAACAAGGGTATAACGTCATCGGAATCTTTATGAAAAACTGGGATGACACGGACGAAAATGGTGTATGTACGGCGACAGAGGACTATGAAGACGTCATCGCAGTCGCGAACCAAATCGGGATCCCATATTATGCGGTCAACTTTGAAAAAGAATATTGGGACCGTGTCTTTGAGTATTTCTTGGCAGAATATCGTCTCGGTCGTACACCGAACCCGGACGTCATGTGTAACAAAGAAATCAAATTCAAGGCATTCCTTGACCATGCGCTTCGACTCGGTGCGGACTTTGTCGCAACCGGCCATTATGCACAAGTGGAATACGTCGACGGCGAACACCGCTTGTTGCGCGGGAAAGACGACAACAAAGACCAAACGTATTTCTTGAACCAATTGTCTCAAGATCAACTCGCGCGGACGATGTTCCCAATCGGTCATATGGACAAGAAAGATGTACGTGTCATTGCTGAAGAAGCAGGGCTCGCGACAGCGAAAAAAAAAGATTCGACCGGAATCTGCTTTATCGGAGAGCGGAACTTCAAGGAGTTCTTGTCGGAATACCTTCCGTCACAGCCAGGTGAAATGCGGACGCTCGACGGTGTCGTCAAAGGACGTCATGACGGGTTGATGTATTATACGCTCGGACAGCGTCACGGTCTCGGAATCGGTGGCGATGGGGACCCTTGGTTCGTCGTCGGGAAAGATGTCGAGAACAACGTCTTGTTCGTCGGACAAGGCTTCCATCACGACGCGCTTTATTCAGATGCGCTCCTCGCTTCGAAACTGTCTTGGACAGGGGCTGCTCCTACAGGAGAGTTCCGGGCGACGGCGAAGTTCCGCTATCGTCAACAAGACGTGCCGGTCACGGTCGCTCCACTTGAGGGCGGCGAAGTACTCGTCAAGTTCGACGAGCCACAACGTGCCATCACTCCTGGACAAGCAGTCGTCTTCTATGACGGCGACATCTGTCTCGGTGGGGCAACGATTGACGAAGCGTACCGAAACGGAAAACGACTCGACTATATCGGATGAGGTGATTGATATGAACGCAAACGAACAAGGCATCCAAGCGATGCAACAAGGTGAATTCGAACAGGCAGCCAAACATTTCAATGAGGCGATTGAAGCGAACCCGACGGACCCGACTGGTTTCGTCAACATGGGGACGTTGCTTCAGGCGATCAACGATTACGATCGTGCCGTCATCTTTTATGACAAAGCGATTGAACTCGATGGCTCGTTCGGTGCCGCGCATTATGCGAAAGGTGCCCTTGCCTATGAACTCGAGCAATTGGAGACGGCAGAAGCGTCGCTTCGCCAAGCGCTCCTCTCGGGGATGGATGATGCCGATCTTCATTTCATGCTCGGCTTGACGTACAAAGCGATGGGTGACTTCGTTCGTGCGATGCCGCGCCTGCGTGAAGCGAAGAAACAATCGCCGGAAGACGTGGAAATCACGTTCCAATACGGACTTGCACTCGCACAAAGTGAACAGCTTGAAGAAGCGGTCGTCGCGCTAGAAGAGACGCTCGACCTCGATGCGAGCCATACGGATGCCCGTTACAACTTGGCAATCGCGTATGCGTTCTTGGGTGACCAGGAACGGACGTATGCCGAACTTCAACGCGTCTTGGAGATGCAACCGGATCACGAACTCGCACGTGATGCCATCGCGAAGATGGACGCACTGCTCGGGAACTGATCTATTGGATAGGAAAGTGCCATCGCAATGGAGCGATGGCACTTTTTTTGGTGGCAATTAAAGTTGTTTTGTCGTGATTTTGACGGGTTCCCCGGCGAAGTCGCCGTAGGCCTCGTCCATATTTTTCGTATACAGTTCGATGATGTTGTGGCTCGGGTCTTTAAAGTACGCCGAGCGTTCTTTCCCATTCTTTGTCTCATCCTCGTCCCATGTCCGTAGTTTTACAGGCACATCGGTCTCATCTAGGATCTCGAGTGCCTTTTCAAACGACTCCATCGGAACGAAGAACGCACAGTGGACGTGGACCCCACCTTCATCATAGAGCGTGTCCCACTCGGTCACGTCCTGTTTTCGGTTCGCATCCTCTTCTTCCGTAAAGTTACGTTTCAACCAAAGTCCTAGCCGCGTATTCCCTCCGATGTAGAGCCACGTTGCCCATGGCTCATTCGCTTGTTCTTGCGATTCACTTGGCTCGGCATCGTCTCCGACCCATTGTTCGACGACCGGGAGACCTAATTTTTCATGCCAAAAGGATACGGCTTCTTCCATATCTGTCACTTCTAATACAAGTTCACATAATCCGCTGACTGGAATTCGTTTACCCATGTATGACTCCTCCTTCAATGTGTCATTCGAACAGTTCCCGCTTTCTTCAAATCAAAAACGCGACTAGCTGTCTTGAAGTGAGGGAATGACACTTTATAGAAGGAGGTCGAATCGTTTGCGAAAATATAGCATGGTCAGTGTCATTTTATTTTTCATTGTCGAGTATGTGTGGTTCACGCAATTATTTGAAACAGTGAATCAGCGACTTGCGGATGGGAAGTGGACGAACACGATTTTATATCAAGTGGTCGTCGAACCGCAGGGACTTTTAACGCTATTGCTCATTCTATTCGTGGCGCTCCTCATTGTCGGATGGATTGTTCATTATGTGTATGCGGAACAGAAGTCTTGGCAACTCACGTCTGAGCATGTCGGGGTCGGCTGGGTCGTTCCATTGATTCTTGCGATGTTAGGTTTGTTGATTCCGAACGTATACGTTCAGGTCGGGATGTTGCTCCTACAATTAACGTTCATCCCGCTCATCCCATTCATCGGACAGACAGTCCCGTTTTGGAAAGTCGTGACAAATTGGTTGATTCAACTAGCGGTCATCGGTCTCGTCCTGTTTGGCACGCGGGGGATGTTGGAGGATTCGATTCGGATTGAGAAGACCGAGCTCTTTACAAAACTCGAAGCATATCAGGCGTCGGGGGACTTGGACCGAATCCAGCGTCTGCTTGAAGAAGTAGACCTTGATCAGGTGGAGCGCATCTTGGACCGGGTCGACCTCGAACAACTCATTCGCATTTTGGAAGTCGTCGACCTCGACCGAATCGAGCAAATCTTGAGTCTGTTCGACTAGGTCATTTGTTCAATCGATTCATCTCGGGCTATAATGAATGATGGAAAAATAGCTGGAGGTGTCGGATATGATGGCAGCACCTTACGAGTTGACTGGAAAAGTCATTCGAGTCCTGTTTCAATCAGAAGAAGAAGCGCATACCATTGCGCTCGTACGAATAAAAGAAAAAAACTTTGAGACGGACGAGACCGAAATGGTCATCGCTGGCGTCGGGGTCGGTATCGAAAAAGGGGAAACGTATAAGGCGCACGGTCGTCTCGTCGAACATCCCCGATTCGGAAAACAGATGAAGGCCGATTGGATTCGTCGCGTCGTTCCGATGACGAAACGGGCCGCCGTCCGCTTTTTGACGAACGGTTCCTTTCCCGGAATCGGACAAAAGACCGCTCAGAAGATCGCAGATACGCTCGGGGATGATTGCATCGACCAAATCGTGAAACATCCGAGTATCCTGTCAGAGGTCGAGGGGTTAAAAGAAAAGCAAGCGCGTGTGATCACGGAACGTCTGAACGTCTTATACGGGGTCGACCAATTGCTCTTGTTTCTCGCTCCGTTTGACGTGACACCGCGTCTCGCCTCAAAGATTCATAAAGAATATGAAGGACGGGCGATGGAGACGATCGAGAAGAATCCGTATGCACTCATGTACGATGTACAAGGCATCGGATTTAAGACGGCGGATGCTATCGCCGCACATTTCGGGATTCAAGGCATTCATCCTGAACGTATCGCCGCAGCGGTGCTTTACGTGTTAGAGCTCGAACAAGGGAACGGTCACCTCTACGTGACGGCGGAGCAACTCGAATCGGAGATGCCTCGAATCATCGGGGCAGACCCAGGTGACGCACTCGTCACGGCATTAGAGTCGCTTGCAAAAGACGAGCGGGTCGTCATCGATGACGGGGTCGTTATCGAACGAAAGGCGGCAGAGGAATTGGCGCGTATCATGGCGACATCGACGACGGAAGACGTGGACATGACGACAATCTTTGACGCGGTCGGACGTGTCGAGGAGATGTTTTCGATTGAATACGCGACCCAACAGCGAGAAGCGATCGAACTTGCACTTAAATCGCCGCTCATGGTGCTCACCGGTGGTCCGGGTACGGGGAAGACGACGGTCGTCCGTGGGATTATTCACGCACTCAGTGACGTCTTCGACTGGAAGTTAGAGCCCGTCCCGAACCAACCGTTCCCATTCGTCTTGGCTGCACCGACGGGTCGGGCCGCGAAGCGACTCAGTGAATCGACGGGTCTTCCGGCATCGACGATTCATCGTCTCTTGAAGTTTGACGGAAGTTCGTTCCAAGTCGATGAGACGAACCCACTTGCGGGGAAAGTGCTCATCGTCGACGAAGCGTCGATGATTGATATTTTCTTATTCAGAAGCTTACTCAAAGCGGTACCGAACGGGATGAAAATCTTGTTCGTCGGGGACCGCGATCAGCTCCCATCTGTCGGGCCGGGACAAGTGCTCGCCGATCTAATGGCGACGGATGGGATTCCGGTTGTCCGCCTCGACGTCGTCCACCGTCAGGCGTCGGAGTCGAGTATTTTACGGCTCGCCCATTCCTTGAACGCCAAAAAGATGCCAGAAGACTTATTGGCGGCGCTCCCGGACCGTCGCTTCTACACGGCGAACCAAGAGACGGCGCTCCAAGCGATTTGTCAGATGGCGGGAGCGGCCCTCAGGAAAGGATATTCACCATTTGATATCCAAGTGCTCGCACCGACGTATCGAGGCGTGTGCGGAATCGATGGGCTTAACGAAGCGCTTCAACACGTATTCAATCCAAAATCGAGTGCCCGTGAAGTGAAACATGGGACGCGCATTTACCGAAATGGCGATAAAGTGCTACAACTCGTCAACAACGCCGAGGAGAACGTCTATAACGGGGACATCGGTGAGATCACGAACATCTTCTACGCGAAAGAGAACGTTGATAAAGTCGATAAAATTTATATCCGATTCGATCAGACGGAAGTCGAATATAACCGTAGTGAATGGGATCAGTTCACCCACGCCTACGCCATCACGATTCATAAGTCACAAGGGTCCGAGTTCCCAATCGTACTCATGCCGGTCTTCTTTAACGGCGGCTTCCGCTCATCGCGAAACTTGATTTATACGGCCGTGACACGGGCGAAGAAAAGTTTGCTGTTGTTCGGGGACGTACGGGCGCTCGAGGCGGCAACGCGAGAAGAAGAACCCGTACGGCGGACAAAATTGGTCGAACGCTTAGGCGGGAAGTCTTGACGTCTTCATAAGCGCGTGTGATAATGACGAATAGATAACTGAAACGATACAGACGATGAAGGAAATGAGTACGTCGTCACCGCCTCTACAGAGACATCTTCCTTGGCTGCGAGAAGATGGAGGTCGGCCGACCGAAGCTATTCTGGAGTCCCCACTCAACCTGGGCGCCTCATCCACGTTAACGGATGTTCGAGGCACGGTGTTTACCGTGCGAACGAGGGTGGTACCACGAAGCGATGCTTTCGTCCCTTTCCACAGGGGCAGGCATCGCTTTTTTTCGTTTCGTTCAGAAATAAGGAGGAATTGTTCATGAAACCGCTCAAATCATTGACTGGCGCACAGATTCGCCAAATGTACTTAGATTTCTTCAAATCAAAAGGTCACAGCGTTGAGCCGAGTGCGTCGCTCGTACCGGTCGAAGACCCGACTTTGTTATGGATCAACTCTGGTGTCGCGACATTGAAGAAATACTTTGATGGACGTGTCATCCCAGCGAACCCACGAATCGTCAACGCACAAAAATCGATTCGTACGAACGATATCGAGAACGTCGGGAAGACAGCACGTCACCATACGTTCTTCGAAATGCTCGGAAACTTCTCAGTCGGAGAATACTTCCGTGAAGAAGCGATCACATGGGGCTGGGAACTCTTGACGAGTGACGAGTGGTACGGTCTCGACCCAGATCGCCTCTCTGTCACGATTCACCCGGACGATGAAGAATCAAAACAAATCTGGTTGAACCTCGGCATGCCGGCTGACCGCATCATCCCACTTGAAGATAACTTCTGGGAAATCGGCGAAGGCCCATCTGGTCCGAACACCGAAATCTTCTTCGACCGTGGACCAGCGTTCGGAGACGACCCGACAGACCCTGAACTCTATCCGGGTGGGGAGAACGAGCGTTACCTTGAAATCTGGAACATCGTGTTCAGCCAATATAACCATGACGGGCACGGGAACTATACAGAGCTTCCACGTAAAAACATTGATACAGGGATGGGACTCGAACGGATGGCGAGCGTCCTTCAAGACGTACCGACAAACTTCGATACCGACCTCTTCATGCCGATCATTCGTGAAACAGAAAAAATCAGTGGCGACGTATATCGTCAAGATAGCAGCAAAGACGTTGCTTTCAAAGTCATCGCTGACCACATCCGTACCGTATCGTTCGCGATTGGAGACGGTGCACTCCCGTCGAACGAAGGACGTGGATATGTCCTCCGTCGTCTTCTCCGCCGTGCGGTCCGCTATGCGAAGATGCTCGGCATCGAGCGTCCGTTCATGTATGAGCTCGTCGACGTTGTCGGTGACATCATGGTCGACTTCTATCCACAAGTGAACGAGAAGAAAGACTTCATCAAGAAAGTCATCAAAAACGAGGAAGAGCGTTTCCATGAAACGTTGAACGATGGACTTGCAATTTTGAACGAAGTCGCGAAAGCACAAAAAGCAGCAGGGTCAAACGTGATCAGCGGTCAAGACGCGTTCCGTCTTTACGACACGTACGGTTTCCCGCTCGAATTGACAATAGAATACGCTGAAGACCATCAGATGACGGTCGATGAGGACGGCTTCAAAGAAGCGATGAATGAGCAACGTGAACGTGCACGTCAAGCGCGTGCTGATGTCGAATCGATGCAAATCCAGTCTGGCGTACTCGCGGACATCACGATGCCATCGACATTCCTCGGATACAACAATCTTGAGACGAACGCGAAAATCGTCAGCTTGATTCACGACGGGGAACTCGTTGACGTCGTCGCTGCAGGGGAAGAGGCACAAGTGATCCTCGATCAAACGCCATTCTACGCTGAGAGCGGCGGTCAAATCGGTGACAAAGGTCAAATCGTCGGCGAAGACTTCCTTCTTCGCGTGAAAGATGTATCGAAAGCACCGAACGGTCAAAACTTGCACACGGTCACAGTCGAGTCAGGCGTCGCGAAAGCGGAAGTAGCAGTGACAGCGGCGGTTGACCAAGACTCACGTCAAGCGATCGTGAAGAACCATACGGCGACGCACCTCCTTCACCGTGCTTTAAAAGACACGCTCGGCGAGCATGTCAACCAGGCTGGGTCACTCGTGACACCAGATCGTCTTCGTTTCGACTTCTCTCACTTCGGTCAAGTGACGGCTGAAGAGCTTCAATCGATTGAGCGTCAAGTGAACGAGAAGATTTGGGCATCGATCGGTGTCGACATCGAAGAAATGAATATCGCAGATGCGAAAGCAAAAGGTGCGATGGCACTCTTCGGTGAGAAGTACGGCGATGTCGTTCGTGTCGTATCGGCTGGGGACTACTCAGTTGAGCTTTGCGGTGGCTGTCACGTATCTAACACGGCTGAAATCGGACTCTTTAAAATCTTGTCTGAATCAGGAATTGGCGCAGGAACACGTCGAATCGAAGCGGTCACAGGGGCTGGCGCATACGAAGTGATGAACCAGCAAATCGAGACGCTCGAAGCGGCAGCGAAACTGTTGAAGACGAAACCACTCGAGGTCCCAGCACGTGTTCAAGCACTCCAGGCTGAAATCAAAGACGTTGAGCGTGCTTCAGAGTCGCTCAAAGCGAAACTTGCGAACATCGAAGCTTCTTCATTGACTGATGCAATCGAAACAATCGGTGACGTTCAGTTGATTGCGAAGCGTGTCGATGGACAAGACATGGATGCCCTCCGTAGCATGGTCGACGACTTGAAAGGGAAGCTCGGTTCTGCCGTGATTATCCTCGGGTCGGCTAACGGTGAGAAGGTCAACCTCGTCGCAGGTGTGACGAAAGACTTGAACGACCGTGGCTTCCATGCCGGAAAACTCATTAAAGAAGTCGCAACACGCTGTGGCGGCGGTGGTGGCGG
>NZ_JAPEHX010000005.1:0-61982 GCF_028823655.1 Exiguobacterium sp. B2(2022)
CAAAGTTCTGTACTTTTCGTTGCATTATTGTGCACATTTGTATTGCAAAATACAAATTACGGTGAAATCATCTATCTCTAATTCCGCGCTCTTTATATTAGCTAATCTTTCCCATTTAATTTTCATTTAATTTACCTGCCTCTTGGTTAGAATTTATTATAAAAATTCATTACCACATGTGTATGTTTATATTCGTCATAAAAAAATTAAACCCTTGTATTAGTTCAAAGTCAGTTTGTCGGGTCATGCTTAAATGCCTCGAGCTGTTCATGATAATCGAGCAAATGCCCGTGTAAAATTTCTGAAACGGATAAATCTTCATGCGGCAACCTAAAGAGCGAATACGGTTTATCGCACGTATAGAGAATATCGTGATGATGCGCGAGTAAGTATAAGAACTCCGATTCGAACGCCTGACGTTCTTCCTCGCTCATGAGTAAAAAGGCTTCCCGATGCTCGGCTAGACTTTCTAGCAACAAGACGAGCTTGTCTTCGAGATGAATGAGCAAGCGATACTGCTTGATTGTCATATACTTCAATTTCACGTTCGTCACTTTCATATCCTCTTGAAGCATCATATGCAGCTCCTGATGACCGAGGATGCGGGCGCGCGTCTCTAACAGTTCCGCCGGTGAACCGACAAGTTCACGCCAATGGTGGAACAAATAAGATGAAGTCTTTCTGACCTCGCTCAACAAACGATCTTCATACCGCGGTGGCAAGAACGCATAGTTCACACCGAGTGAGACGAATACACCGACTGCCGTCAACAATGAGCGTGTCCATGCATAATGGAAGAAATCCGAAGTCGGGTTTTCTAACATCATGACGATGGCGAACGCCGCGTACGTCGACATGTGTGTCTTATCGAATGTCGTATTGAGCGTGAGCGACACGATGACCGCTAGACCAATGGAAATGGGATTGACGCCGAACAAATAGACGATGAACAGCCCACACATGAGACCGACGACCGTTCCGAATATTCGACTGAACACGATTTTAGACGAGCGCTTGACGGTCGGTTGCATCGCCACGACTGCTGCGATTGCACCCATTCCAGAATAAATTCCGAATACATACCACGAGATTGCGACGGTGATTGATACGGCAATCCCGGTCTTTAACGTACGAAGCCCGATTTTCGGGATGTAGCGTTTTCCATTCATTTCAGTTCGACCTTCCCTGTCTCAGAAATCAACTCAACGACAGGTCGATTCGATGTCGACAACTGATAGACACCCGGTTCGACTTCTTTGTAACGGTCGCTACTTGAAATTTTCCCAGTCGTCGTCACGTTCACTTGCCCTGTCGCGTGTTTTGGCGCATAACTAAGCGTTCCTGCTTCCGTTTGAACCGTCATCGCCTGGTTCACGACGACGTCTGTGATGGTCGCATGACGATAAGAACGGATATCTCCCGTTACGAGACGTGCGGATTCGATTGTCGTATCACTCTTCGTCTCAATTCGCAGACGATCACTATCAATTTGCTTCAAATTGACGGCGTTCGCATTCATCACAATCGTTTTCACGTTTAACCCTTGCCCGGTCACTTGTTCAGCACCGAGATGGACCGAGGTCATCGAACTCGGTAAGGCAACGCGAAGCTTATAGCGGGACGGTTCATCACTTGCCCGACTGCCGAAATAACTGAACCATCCATACCGCTCGACGACATAGATAGTATCGCCGACCGATTTGACTTTGATACGTCGTTCTTTCGAATTGGTCTGCACCACTTCGATCTGTACTTTTTCATTTGGACTACGCACGAACTCGACATTCCCATGATACGTCTCGAGTCGTAACTTCTTCATTTGGTATCGATCTTCATACTGGTCCCCTAACGCCAACAAATGGCTGAATACGAATAAATTCACGAGAAAGAGCGTTGGGATGACCGTCAAGACGAGACCGAAGGCGATTTTACGATGTTTCGGGATTGCCCGAAATCGTGCGCTCCATGTTTTTTCTTTGCTTCTTGAATACGCCATATGCCTCTCCTTCTTGGTTCACTTTCATCAGTTTACCATGAAGTATGACATATGCCGAATCGAAAAAGAATCCGCCCGAAGGTGGATTCTTAAGATGTGACGAGGTCGCTCCAGGCGCGAGGGTCTTGTTGCCACTCGCGAAGAGAGTGAATCTCTGATTGGGTTAAGTTCCCTGTCGATTCCGCAACCTCGACCAATTCAGGGAATGTCGTCAATGAAGTGGCATTGATATTTGCATCCGCTAAATTCTTCTCTAAAATCGGCAATCCGTAAGAGAAGATGGCTTGAATGCAGACGACCTCACCGCCCGCTTCACGAATCGCATGGGTTGCATCAATACTCGACATACCCGTCGACAACAAATCTTCGATGACGAGCACGCGTGCCCCGCGATCGAGTTTCCCTTCGATTTGATTCCCTTTCCCATGTCCTTTCGCACTCGAGCGGACGTAAATGAATGGTAGACCGAGACGGTCGGCAAGTAAAGCGCCGTGTGGGATACCGGCTGTTGCCGTTCCCGCGATGACATCGACTTCTGTTGATCCGACTGCATCCACCAATCCATCGATGATTATGTTACGGATGTCGGGATAACTGAGCGTTAACCGGTTGTCACAATAGATTGGGCTTCTCAACCCGCTCGACCATGTATATGGCTCCGTCGGTGATAATGTGACGGCTTTGATTTGTAATAAGGCTTCAGCGATTTGTTTCATATGATTGTCCCCATTCCATCATAAATTGTTCGTACATGGCTAACGGATCATTTGCGCGTGTGATCGGGCGACCGACGACGATCGCATGAACACCGGCCAGTCTCGCTTCATGCGGCGTCGCGACACGTACCTGGTCGTCATCGGTTTGACCGAGTCGAATCCCAGGTGTGACCGTCATAAACGCGTCACCGAGTTCCTGATGAATCATCTTCGCTTCCTGAACAGAGGCGACGACACCATCAAGTCCCGCCTGCTTAGCGAGCGATGCCTGACGGATTACAGCTTGGTCGAGGCGTCCCGGAATCCCGAGCTCCGTCTGCATCATCCGTTCATCCGTGGATGTCAATTGGGTGACACCGATCAAACGGGTCGTGTCATTTCCTTGACGAAGCCCATCCAACGCGTAGCGCATCATCTTTTCACCGCCTAGCGTATGCACGTTCGTCTTCGCGACCCCAAGCTTTCCGATTTGACGCATCGTGCGACGTGCCGTCTCTGGAATGTCATGTACTTTCACATCGAGAAAGACCGGATATCCGAGGTCGACCAACTCTTCGACAAAGCGTCCACCTTCCCGATAAAACAGTTCCATCCCTACTTTGACAGCAGGACGGTCCGGGAACGGTTTTAATAAATGAAGCGCCTCATCGCGTGTCTCCACGTCAAGGGCGAGATACAAGTTGTGCATATGCTTTCCCCCTCACGTCCATTATATGATCGATTCCAAGTGAATCGAGTCGTGCCGGTAATGCCTCGATGATTTCTTGACAAACATATGGATTTTCAAAATTTGCGGTACCGACCGCAACGGCGGACGCTCCCGCATAGATGAATTCGAGAACGTCGTCGACCGTCCGAACGCCGCCCATGGCGATGATTGGAATATCGACCGCTTGCGCGACTTCATATACCATCCGGACCGCCACCGGTTTAATGGCTGGACCTGATAATCCGCCGATTCGATTCGCCAAGATCGGTTGCCCGGTCTGGATATCGATTCGCATCCCGACGAGCGTATTGATCATCGTCAAGCCGTCCGCCCCAGCCGCTTCGACTGCACGCGCCATGTCAGTGATCGACGTGACGTTCGGGGACAGCTTCACATAGACCGGCTTACTTGAAGCCGCTTTGACGAGTCTCGTCAATTCCGCAGCCATCACAGGATCCGTCCCAAACTGCATGCCCCCACACTTCACGTTCGGACATGAGATGTTCAGCTCGATGGCTTTGATGGTCGGGTCCGTACTGATGCGACGTGCGACTTCCACATATTCATCAGGCGTCGACCCGGCGACGTTGGCGATGATCTCTGTATCGAAAGTGGAGAGGAACGGCAATTTCTCCTCGATGATTGCATCGACCCCTGGATTTTGAAGGCCGATTGCATTGAGCATCCCTTGCGCCGTCTCTGCGACACGTGGCGTCGCATTTCCGAATCGGGACTCTTCTGTCGCTGCCTTGATCATGATGCCGCCTAAGATGGAGAGGTCATACAGTTTGGCAAACTCTTCCCCGAATCCGAAACATCCAGAAGCCGGGATGATCGGATTTTTCAACTGGAGTCCTGGTAACTCGACATGTAATCTCATAACAGCACCTCTTCCGCATTGAATACCGGTCCATCGCTACATACTTTCACATAGCCTTCCGGCGCTTTGCAGACGCAAGCAAAACAAGCGCCAATGCCACAACCCATTCGATTTTCAATCGAGACGTAACGCTCAGGAATCGGTGAAGCGGCGACCGCCTTCAACATCGCTTCTGGACCACAGCTGAATAACACGTCCGCATCGATGCGTGCGAGTGGTCCCGTCACAAATCCGCGTTCCCCGTGGCTCCCGTCAACGGTCGTGATGATTGTTTCCCCGAGCTCTTGAAATGCTTCTTCATAAAAGACGCTCTCTTTTGAATCAAACCCAAGTATCGCAATCGTCTCAATCCCCATCTCATGTAGACGACGTCTGACGTAGTAAAGGGGAGGTACCCCGATTCCACCACCGACAAGGACAATCCGTTTCCCATGTTGTGCGAGCGGAAACCCGTTGCCGAGCGGTCCAAGGACGTCAAGCGTGTCCCCGACACGCTTTCTTGCCAACTCGGAAGTCCCTTCTCCGATTATCTTATATAAAAATGTGACTTCTTCTCCTTCAACGTTCGCCACCGACAACGGTCGACGTAACAGACCGGACGTCTTGATGTGAAAGAACGTCCCTGGGGCGATTTCCACCCCAGGACAACGTACTTTCATCTCCATCGTCGCTTTTGCGATTTGGCGATTGCTGATGATGGTGACGTCACGTCTCATACCATCACCCCAAACTTCGTGAATGCCGGAATGCTGACCGTTTGGAACGACAGGCTTTCAATGACTTGTAGTAGCGCTTCGACCGTGTCGAGCGACGTGAGGCACACTGTGCCTTGCTCGGCGGCCGTACGACGAATCAAGAAGCCGTCTTTCGTCACGAGTGCGTCGCGACTCGTCGTATTGATGATCAAGTCGACTTCCCCGCGTTCGATCACGCTGAGCATCGTCTCACCTGATTCTTGAATCTTCCCGACCCGACGAACGCGCATCTGCTCCGCTTCTAGTCCATCTGCCGTACCGCTCGTCGCCATGAGACGGAAGCCGAGACGGTCAAATCGTTTGGCTAAGGCAATCGCCTCATCCTTGTCGTGATCTGCGATTGTCATGAGGACGTTTCCTTTTAAGGCGATGTTCATTCCAGCTGCCACAAGACCTTTATAGAGTGCCTTTTCAAGAGTCCGGTCTGTTGCCATGACTTCCCCTGTCGATTTCATCTCAGGTCCAAGCGACGGATCGACTTCTTTCAATTTCGCGAAAGAGAAGACCGGCACTTTGACAGAGATGCTGTCTGACTCGGGATGGATGCCTGTTCCAAGACCAAGTTCTTTCAAGCTCGTTCCGAGAATTGTTTGCGTCGCAATTCGTGCGACCGGTAAACCTGTCACTTTTGAGATGAACGGAACCGTTCGGCTCGCACGCGGGTTTACTTCGATGACATACAAATCATCTGCATAGACGAACTGGATGTTCAGAAGCCCTTTGATGCGGAACGCTTTCGCCAACTTGATTGTGTAGTCGACGACTTTTTGCTTCAGCGCGTCACTGAGGCGTTGTGGTGGATATACTGCAATCGAGTCACCAGAGTGTACACCGGCTCGTTCGATATGCTCCATGATGCCTGGGATATAGACGTCCGTCCCGTCACAAATCGCGTCGACTTCAATCTCAATCCCCGTTAAATAGCGGTCGATAAGAACTGGGCGATCTTTCGAGGCGATGACGGCGTTTCGCATGTAACGCTCGAGCTCTGACTGTTCATATACAATCTCCATCGCCCGTCCCCCGAGGACGTAAGATGGTCGGACGAGTACCGGATAACCGAGTTCATTCGCACATGCAACCGCCTCTTCGACATTCGTCGCCGTCTTCCCTGGTGGTTGGGCCAATCGTTCAGCCGACAAGGTAGCTTCGAACGCTTTCCGGTCTTCGGCGCGATCGATGTCTTCTAATGATGTCCCAAGAATTTTCACGCCGTTCGCTTCGAGCGATGCCGCTAAGTTGATGGCGGTCTGTCCACCGAATTGAACGATGACGCCGAGCGGATTCTCGTTATCGATGACTTCTAACACATCTTCTGTCGTCAATGGCTCGAAGTACAGACGATCAGAGATGGAGAAGTCTGTCGAGACCGTCTCTGGGTTGTTGTTGATGATAATGGCTTCATATCCGGCATCACGAATCGTCTGAATCGAATGAACGGTCGCATAGTCGAACTCGACACCTTGACCGATTCGAATCGGTCCTGATCCGAGGACGAGGATTGATGGGCGGTCTGTCTTCACCGCTTCGTTCTCCACTTCATATGTTCCGTAAAAATATGGCGTCTCCGATGCGAATTCCGCCGCACACGTATCGACCATCTTATACACAGGGCGGATGTTCCATCCGTGACGTTGCGCACGAATCGTCTCAACGTCTGTCTCAAGGATTCGGGCAATGGCGACGTCACTGAAGCCAAGTCGCTTCACGTCGAGCAAACGCTCTGACGTCAATGGCTCCGATGCGAGCTGTTGCTCGGTCTGCCAAATATGGTTCAGTTTGTGTAAGTAGAAACGATCGATCTTCGTCAATTGATGAAGCGCTTCTACCGTGTATCCGCGGCGAAGAGCCTCGTATACCATGAACAAGCGCTCGTCCGTCGGATGAACGAGACCATGCTCGAGCTGTTCCGTGCCCAAGTCCTTAAGTTGCGGGAGATATAATTCCTCCATCCCGAGTTCGAGCGAGCGCACGGCTTTTAATAGCGCCTCTTCTAAGTTTCGACCGATGGCCATGACTTCACCCGTCGCTTTCATTTGTGTGCCTAAGCGGCGATCCGCGGACTCAAACTTATCGAAAGCGAAACGAGGGATTTTGGCGACAACATAATCAAGTGCTGGCTCAAATGATGCGTAACTCGTCTCGGTGACCGGGTTTTTCAGTTCTGACAACTTATAGCCGACAGCGACTTTTGCAGCGAGTTTGGCAATCGGATAGCCTGTCGCTTTTGATGCGAGCGCCGAGCTTCGTGAAACCCGTGGGTTCACTTCGATGACGTAGTATGTGAAGCTATCTGGGTCGAGAGCGAACTGGATGTTACATCCTCCTTCAATCCCGAGTGCCCGGATGATGTCGAGCGAGACGCTACGAAGCATCTGATAATCGCGGTCCGATAACGTCTGAGTCGGTGCGAATACGATTGAGTCTCCCGTATGGACACCGACCGGGTCAAAGTTTTCCATCGCACAGACGATGATGGCCTGGTCGCTCGAGTCACGCATCACCTCAAATTCAACTTCTTTCATCCCGGCAATCGACTTCTCTAACAACACTTGCGTCACTGGACTCGCCTTTAAACCAGATTCGACGATTTGCTCAAATGATTCACGGTCATGGGCAATCCCTCCACCGGTTCCGCCGAGCGTGTAAGCAGGTCGAATGATGATCGGATATCCGATACGCTCTGCAAATCCCCAAGCAGAATCGAGCGTATGGACGATTTCACTCTCAGGAACGCCATGCCCGAGTTCGAACATGAGGTTTCGGAACTGCTCACGGTCTTCAGCTTGCACGATGGCCGCTAGGTTCGTTCCGAGTAATTCCACCCCACAATCGCGTAATACTCCCCGCTTATCGAGTTCAAACGCCAAGTTCAATCCTGTCTGACCACCGAGTGTCGCGAGTAGCGCATCCGGGCGTTCTTGGCGGATGATTCGCTCGACGAATTCGGGTTCGAGCGGTTCGATATAGACGCGGTCCGCTGTCGTCGGGTCCGTCATGATCGTCGCCGGGTTCGAGTTGACGAGAATGACCTCGTATCCTTCTTCTTTCAAGGCGAGACATGCCTGTGTACCAGCATAATCAAATTCTGCTGCTTGTCCGATCACAATCGGTCCTGATCCGATCACAAGGATTTTCTGAATATCTGGTCGTTTTGGCATGTCAAATTCCCACTTTCTGTTTGTTTTCTTGAACGAGTTGCATGAAACGGTCAAATAAATCGTTGGCGTCAAATGGTCCTGGTGCCGCTTCCGGGTGATACTGTACCGAGAATGTCGGATGATGCAGATGTTTCACTCCTTCGATCGTGCCGTCGTTGACCGCGCGATGCGTCACGATGAGCGCTGTATCGAGTAGTGATGCCTCCTCTACTGCGTATCCATGGTTTTGAGATGTGATCGTCACGGCGCCTGTCTCTAATTCAAGGACAGGATGGTTCGCCCCACGGTGTCCGAACGGAAGTTTGAATGTGTTTGCCCCGTTCGCGAGCGCGATCAGTTGATGACCGAGACAAATCCCGAACATCGGTGTCGTCGTCATGAGTTGTTGAATGAGTGGAATCGCTGTCGGGACGTCTTTCGGATCCCCCGGTCCGTTCGACAACATGATGCCATCTGGCTCGTACCGCAACACGTCTTCTGCAGTAGTGTCATGTGGGAAGACGATGACTTCACAGTCCCGCTTCATCAACTCGCGCATGATGCCAAGTTTGGCCCCGAAGTCGATCAACGCGATCCGTGGACCCGTACCCGTACTTACATACGTCCGTTTCGTCGAGACGCGTGCGACTTGATCGTTCGGAGACAGTTCGTTAAAGCGAGACTTTACCTCGTTCCATGTCAACTCACCATCGACGAGGACACCTCGCATGACACCTTGCGCCCGTAAGTGACGTGTCAACATACGCGTGTCGATATCGGATAACCCTGGGATACCAAAGCGAGTAAGCGTTGCATCTAGCGTCGCCGTGGAACGGAAGTTCGACGGTGTGCCGCAAGCCTCTTTTACAATCAATGCTTTTGCCATCGGAACTGTCGTTTCGAAGTCTTCACGATTGACACCGTAGTTTCCGATCAACGGGTTCGTCAGCACGATCATCTGGTCGCAATACGACGGATCCGACAAAATTTCTTGATAACCGGTCATACCTGTTTGGAAGACGACTTCCCCCATCGTATCCGCTGGTGCCCCGAATCCTTTACCGACAAATTTCATTCCATCCTCAAGCCATAATGTTCGTTTCATCAAATCGCCCCTTATATACAATTTCGCCACCGACCATCGTCATGACCGGCCATCCGACAAGTTGTTTCCCCGTAAACGGTGTGTTCTTTCCTTTTGAATAGAACGTCGACGGATCCACCACTCGCGTCGTATCTGTATCGATCAGTACCAAATCGGCATCCGCCCCAACTTTCAGTTCACCTCTTGATAATCCAAATACGTCGCTCGGACGCTTCGTCATCCAGTCGATTAACTGATGTTCTTCCATGATGCCCGTCTTCACGAACGTCGTGTACAGAAGCGGGAACGCCGTCTCAAATCCGGTAATCCCGAATGGTGCACGCTCGATCCCTTGCGCTTTTTCCTCAGCCGTATGTGGGGCATGGTCTGTCGCAATCATGTCGATCGTTCCATCGAATAATCCTTCAAGAAGCGCCTGTCGATCGTCCTCGCTTCGGAGCGGAGGATTCATCTTGAAGTTGGCATCGAGCCCTGGGATATCGTCTTCGCTCAAGACGAGGTGGTGAGGAGTCACTTCGGCGGTCACTTGAATACCTGCCCGCTTCGCATCACGGATGACACGGACCGATTGCCGCGATGAGACGTGACACACGTGATAATGACAGCCCGTTTCTTCAGCAATCAGCACATCTCGGGCGATATGGATACTCTCTGCAAGACTTGGAATCCCTTGAATCCCGTGCGCCTCACTGAACTTCCCTTCGTGGACCGATCCTGCTTTTAGCGTATTGTCTTCACAGTGTGCAACGACGGCCTTGTTCAAGCGTTTCGCTTCACGCATCGCTTGTCGCATCATCGCCGCTGATTGAACACCGACCCCGTCATCGGTGAAGGCGAATGCATCTGATAGAGATTCCATATCAACCTGTTCTTCACCGAGCTGCCGCTTCGTGATGGCAGCGTATGGAAGGACACGGACGATTGCATCTTGCTCAATCTTTTGGAGGAGCGCGTCCATCGTGACGCGATTGTCTGGTACCGGTCGCGTGTTGGGCATCGAACAGATTGTCGTGAATCCGCCCGCCGCTGCCGCCATCGTTCCCGTTTTGATCGTTTCTTTCGCTTCGCCTCCCGGCTCACGCAAGTGGACGTGGACATCGACAAGTCCTGGTGCGAGCAAGTAACTCGTCGCATCGATGACTTCTTCCCCGGCTGTCGACCCGTTATAATCGAGCGATTCGATTTTCCCGTCTTTCAAGAGGATGTTTGTCGTTCGTTTTGTCCCGTTGTCATACCATGTCGCGTTTTGAAGTATCATTGTTGTCCTCCTAATGCTCGATTTAAGATGCTCATGCGTGCATAGACGCCGTTCTTCATTTGCGGGAAGATGCGTGAGCGTTCATGCTCGATCAGACTGCCCGCAATCTCGACATCTCGATTGACCGGTGCCGGATGCATGATGATGGCTCCTTCTTTCATCCGCTCGACTCGCTCGACCGTCAGTCCATATCGTGTGTGATATTCCTCTTTCGAGAAAATGTCTCCCATGATATGACGCTCGTGCTGAACCCGTAACAGCATGATGACGTCACTTTTTGCTAGCACATCATCAAGTTCTTTACGCTCAAGCCCCATGGAATCATCCCACCATGAGGCTGGGCTGCATCCGACGACGTTTGCCCCGAGACGCTTCAACACACTCGCATTCGATCGAGCGACGCGGCTGTGAACGAGGTCTCCACAGATGGCAACGTTCAATCCTTGGAACGTTCTGAACTCTTCAAAGATCGTGACGAGGTCGAGTAGGGATTGGGAAGGATGTTCGCCACTCCCGTCGCCCCCATTGAGTACGGGAATATTCAACTTCTCAACGAGTTCATGGTAGTATCCCGCTTCCGGATGTCGGATGACGAGTGCGTCAACTCCAATCGCTTCGAGCGTCTTGCATGTGTCGTACAGTGTCTCTCCTTTCGTGACCGATGACGTCGTCACATCGAACGGAATCTCTTGCATATTCAAGTGTCGCTCGGCCATTTGAAACGAGTTTTTCGTACGCGTCGAGTTTTCAAAGAACAGGTTTGCGACCGTCTTCCCATCAAATAGCGGGGGTAGGTCCCCTTGCTTATAGCGCAATGACTCTTCAATCATGCCCATGATCTCATCGAGTGAGAGTGTGTCTAAGCTGACGAAGTGTTTGACTGGTTTGACATTCGTTTGCATCGTATTCATGTTCGTCTCCTCCTTTTGTTAGAGGCAAAGAGAAAAGGCGCCTCTTCACCGATGTGAAGGGACGCCTTTATTTGGGCAAGGTACACCCAAATAAACGAGCCTTCACTTTGCCGACCTCACGGGATCGAATTAAAAGTTACTTGCTTGTTTCGTTTCTTCAGTTGTGTTGACTTGCACGACCGTCTCGACTTCTTCTTTCGGTAAGATGGCGTTTAAGAGAATCCCGACGACCGTCGCGAGCGCCATCCCTTGTACAGGGAAGCTGCCGAGTTGAATCATCGCACCACCTAGCCCGATGACGAGGATGACCGATGAGATGATCAAGTTGCGTTTTTCTGCCAAATCGACGTTGCTCTCCACCATCGTCCGTAGTCCGTTCGACGCGATGACCCCGAATAAGAGGATCGAGATGCCCCCTTTGACCGGATTCGGAATCGTTGAGATGAATGCCTCGATATGACCGAGGAATCCGAAGCTGATAGCCATGAGCGCCGCTCCAGCGATGACATAGACACTGTAGACGCGTGTGATGGCCATGACGCCGTTGTTTTCACCGTATGTCGTACATGGTGGACCACCGAGTGCGGAAGCGACTGCTTTCCCTACCCCGTCACCGAGTAGCGTGCGATGGAGGCCAGGATCTTTCATCGTCTCTCGTCCGATGATTTTAGATGTGACCATTTGATCGCCGATATGCTCGGTCATTGTGACGAGTGCGACCGGTACGATCGCGAGGAGTGCACCGACTTGCCACATCGGCATGTAGTCGACGAACACCATCGTGAAGTCAGGGATTTGGAACAAGCTTGCTTGTTGGATTGGTGAGTAGTCGATGATTCCGAATGCTGCAGCAATCCCGTAGCCTCCGACGATTCCGAAAAGGATTGGAACCGCTCCCCAAACCCCTTTCAGTTTTGTCATGGCGAGCATCGTGATTCCAAGTGTCAAGAGTGCGATTGTCATGAACGTTCCATTATAAGCTCCGTCTTGATTCATCGACATGTCGATGGCGACCGGCGCGAGCGACAAACCGATGACCATGATGACCGGTCCGACGACGACTGGTGGGAGCAACCGGAGCAACCAGTTGACGCCTGTCTTATAGATGATCAAGGAAACGACACCGTATACTGAGCCGGCAATGATTCCGCCGAACAGTGCGGCTTCGACACCCCATTGCTGACTGACCGCAATGATTGGGGCGATGTAGGCAAAACTTGAACCGAGGTATGTTGGGACTTTGAAGCGCGTAATCGCTAAGAATGAGAGCGTGGCCACTCCTGAAGCGACGAGGGCGACCGATGTATTCAATCCTGTTAAAATCGGGACTAAAATCGTCGCTCCGAACATGGCGAAGACGTGTTGAAGACTGAATAACAGCCATTGTGGAAAGTGAGCTGGACGCTCGTGGATGTGTAGAACGGGTTGTTTCATATTGAATTTCTCCTTCCTGGCCTCTCTGGACCACCTTAAAGGTTTTAAGATTATTGCTGATTGATTGTCACTTCATCTGCCGTGTCGACTTCACTGAGTCGGACGACGACTTGCTCGGACTTCGATGTCGGAACGTTCTTCCCGATGAAATCAGGTCGAATCGGAAGCTCCCGATGTCCTCGGTCAATCAAGACCGCGAGTTGGATGTAGTCTGGGCGACCATGGTCAACGAGTGCGTCCATTGCGGCACGGACCGTTCGACCGGTATATAGGACGTCGTCGACGAGGACGACGGTCTTCCCATTAATGTCATGTGGCAACTCCGTTGCCTTCACTTCTGGGTCTAACGACTTCTTCGATAAGTCATCCCGGTAAAGCGTGATGTCGAGATTCCCGATTGCGACCGGCTTGCCTTCAATCTCTTCGATGCGGCGTGCGAGTCGGTCAGCGAGCGTCTCGCCTCTCGTCTTGATCCCGACGAGGACGACATCGTCGATTCCTTTGTTCCGCTCGATGATTTCATGAGCGATTCGTGTCAACGCTCGACGGATGGCTGATTCATCTAAAATGACGGACTGTTTCACGTCACTCCTCCTTTCATGCTTCATTCAAAAAAAGAAGACTCCCTCGTCCGGCTGGAAAGGGAGTCTTCATCAAAAACGGCAGTCTGGTGCCGGGTTGAATTGACGTTAGTGTGACCGCGGTCACAATCCTTTCACAGCCTCTCTGGACTGGGTTTAAAGGTGTTATGCTTCCTAGACTATAAATCGGAACGTGACAGAAGTCAACGAGTTTTCTCGATTTTATCTAACTTTGCAAGTTCTGCCTTAAAGTCTTCAGGAAGTGGTGCCTCAAATTCCATCCATTCTTTCGTACGTGGATGGTGGAAACCGAGCGTCGCCGCATGGAGGGCTTGACCGCCCAAATCAATCGTGCGACGTGGTCCATATTTCGGGTCTCCTGCGAGCGGATGCCCGATATAGCGCATGTGCACACGGATTTGGTGTGTGCGACCTGTCTCGAGTTTACACTCGACGAGCGTGAAGTCTTTGTAGCGCTCGAGCAAGCGGAAATGCGTCACCGCTTCTTTCGCATTCTTGTCCGTCACGGTCATACGCTGACGATCATTCGTATCGCGACCAATCGGTGCCTCGATCGTCCCGAGTTCGTGCACGAGTTCGCCGTGAACGAGCGCGATATATTCACGCTTGATCGTCTTGTCTTTCAATTGACTCGCAAGTGATTCATGAGCCAAGTCATTTTTAGCGACCATAAGGAGACCTGTCGTATCTTTGTCGATTCGATGCACGATTCCAGGGCGCTTGACGCCATTGATGCCTGAGAGGTCATCACAATGTCCGAGAAGTGCATTGACGAGCGTTCCGGACGTGTGACCGGCAGCAGGATGAACGACCATCCCACGTGCTTTATTGACGACAATCATATCTTCATCTTCATATACGATTTCAAGCGGAATGTGTTCAGGTAACACTTCGAGTTCCACCGCTTCCGGGACGTTCACTTCGATTTCATCGCCCACTTGGAGCTTATAGTTTGGTTTGACAGCACTCCCATTGACGAGAAGTGCCCCTGTCTTAATCCATTCTTGTACTTGTGAGCGTGACCATTCTCCACGGTCGCTCACCCACTTGTCGATCCTTGCCTTTTCATCGGCGACAAAAGTATAGGATTCCATTACGATTGTCCCCTTTCTTTGTGTAATTTTTCTTCAAATAAAATCCCGATGACCATCAAGATGACACCAAACGTGAGTGCCATATCGGCCACGTTAAAAATCGGGAAGTTGTAGCCAAACGGATACGTATCAACAAAATCGACGACTTCACCGCGGAACAGTCGATCGATAAAGTTACCAATCGCACCGGCCAGGAGCAGTCCAACACTGTATCCGAGAAGCTGATACCCGTTCACTTCTTTATGCAGGAAGTAAACAAGACCCGCAACGACGAGAATCGTGATGACGAAGAAGAACGCCATCTGTCCTTCTAACATCCCCCAAGCCGCTCCTTTATTGCGATAAGAGGTCCAGTATAACAAGTTCGGGATGACTTCAATCGATTGACCGATTGTCATCGTCTGAACGACCACCCATTTTGTGAGTTGATCGAGCAGAATCAAGATGACGGCCAATCCGTAATATCGTTTCATATGCGTCTCCTTTCAAGCCGTTAAGAAACCGGAGTGGGGACGCCACTCCGGTTCGTCTTAACCGATTACTGATGCACAGCGTGGGCAAAGCTCAGGATGCTCTTCGTTTTGTCCAAGCTCTGTCGAGTATGTCCAACAACGTGCACAAGCGGCACCATCTGCTTTCTTGACTGTGATTTTCGTCGTCGCATAATCGACGTCTGCCGTCTCAGCCCATTCTACTTGTGATACTTGAAGCAACTGACTGACGTTATCGATTGTTTCCAATAACGCGGCAGTCTCTGCTTTCGGTGCGAGAATCAATTTTGCCTCGAGCGGTTTCCCGATCAATTTCTCGCCACGTGCGATTTCGATCGCTTTGAGGACATCGTCACGGAAGACGAGGAATTTCGACCATTTCTCAAGCAACGCTTGCTCGTCAGCAGTCAATGCATCCACTTCTTCTAGATCCGTCAAGAAGATGCTTGCTTCCGACTTCCCAGGAACCTCTTTCCACGCCTCATCGGCAGTGTGTGGAAGGACTGGAGCCAAGAGCTTCGTCAAAAGGACGACCGCATCGTACATGACCGTCTGAACGGCACGACGGCGGAGATCGTCTTCACGCTCGATATAAAGGATATCTTTTGTAAAGTCGAGATAGAACGATGACAACTCGTTAACGCAGAAGTTATGAACGAGATGATACACCGCCATGAAGTCAAACGTGTCATACGCTTTGACCACTTTTGCTTGGAGTTGTTTCAGTTTCGTTGCCATGAAGCGATCTGCCTCTGGCATGTCGTTGAATGCGACACGCATCGACGGATTAAATCCGTTCAAGTTTCCAAGAAGGAAACGAATCGTGTTACGCATCTTACGGTATACTTCTGACACTTGTTTAAAGTTGTCGTGTGAAGCGCGAACATCAGACTGATAGTCGACCGACGCGACCCAAAGACGAACGATTTCAGCACCATATTGCTTCACGAGGTCGTTTGGCGCAATCGTGTTACCGAGTGATTTCGACATCTTACGTCCATCACCGTCAAGAACGAAACCGTGGCTCAAGACGTTTCGGTATGGCGCTTTGCCCGTCGTCGCAACAGCTGTTGAGAGTGACGAGTTGAACCAACCGCGGTATTGGTCAGATCCTTCAAGATAAAGGTCAGCCGGGCGACGTAGGTTTTCACGTTCCTCTAATACACCAGCGTGTGAAGAACCTGAATCGAACCAGACGTCCATGATGTCGAGTTCTTTACGGAATTCGCCGTTCGGGCTGTTCGGATGCGTGAATCCTTCAGGAAGAAGGTCTTTTGCTTCACGCTCATACCAGACGTTCGAGCCGTGCTCACGGAATAAGTTTGCGACGTGGTCGATCGTCTCGTTCGTGATGATTTCCGTTCCATCCTCTGCATAGAAGATTGGGATCGGCACGCCCCATGCACGTTGACGACTGATGACCCAATCTCCACGGTCACGGACCATGTTGTAAAGACGTGTCATTCCCCATTCCGGAACCCAGTTCACTTCTTCGATTTCACGGAGCATATCTTCACGGAAATCTTTGATGGAAGCGAACCATTGCGGTGTCGCACGGAAGATGACCGGTTTTTTCGTACGCCAGTCATGCGGGTACGAGTGTTTGATGAACTTCAAGTTGAGCAAGTAGCCGTTCTCTTCAAGTTTCATCCCGATTTGTTTATTCGCATCTTCATAGAACAACCCTTCGAAACCAGGCGCTTCTGCCGTCATGTAACCACGGTCATCGACCGGGCAAAGGACATCCAAGCCGTAAGCCTGTCCGACACGATAGTCATCTTCCCCGTGCCCTGGTGCTGTATGGACGAGTCCAGTCGCATCCGCTGTGACGTGGTCGCCGAGCATGACGAGTGATGTGCGGTCATACAACGGATGTTGAGCCGTCATATATTCAAAGTCGCGACCGTTCCATGAACCGCTCACAGTGTAATCAGTCCAGCCGAGCGCAGTCGTCACTTCTTCAACGAGCGTCTCTGCGACGATATAGCCTTTTCCTTCGTGTTCGATGCGCGTGTACGTCAATTCATCACTCACTGCGATTCCGAGGTTCGCCGGGATTGTCCAAGGCGTCGTCGTCCAGATGACGAAATGATCGTCAGACGTCAATGTGTCTTTTCCGTCTACGACGCGGAATGCCACGTAGATGGCTGGTGATTTTTTATCGTAATATTCAATTTCCGCTTCTGCGAGTGCAGACTCCGAAGACGGCGACCAGTAGACTGGTTTCTTCCCTTTGTAGATGTATCCTTTTTCAGCCATCGTTCCGAACAAGCGGATTTGTGCCGCCTCATATTCCGGAAGGAGCGTGATATATGGATTTTCAAAGTCTGCAAGAAGACCGAGACGTTTGAACTGTTCACGTTGTGAGTTCACTTGTTCCATCGCATATTCTGCACACTTTTCACGGAATTCAGCGACCGTCATTTCTTTACGGTTGACGCCAGCTTTTTGAAGGGCGTTCTCGATTGGAAGACCGTGCGTATCCCAACCTGGAATCATTGGAGACTGGTATCCGTTCATCCCTTTGAAACGGACGATGATGTCTTTTAAGACTTTGTTCATCGCATGTCCCATGTGGATGTCGCCGTTCGCATATGGAGGACCATCATGTAAGATGTATTGTGGTTTCCCTGCATTTTTTTCTTGCACCTTGTTGTAAAGGTCCATGTCTTCCCATTCTGTTTGCATCGCTGGTTCGCGTTTTGGTAAATTCCCACGCATTGCGAATTCTGTGTTTGGCATTAATAGCGTGTCTTTGTAGTTCATCGAAACTCCTCCATCAACATTTTTTAGAAAACAAAAAAAACCAACCCATCCCTGATAGGGACGAGTTGGTTGACTCGCGGTACCACCCTACTAGTCTCACGTTCGTGAGACCGCTCTCGGTAACCGATAACGAGGTCAGGCGGTCACGCTTACTCTGGTTCAGCGTGACGACTCATAGGGGATACCGATTCGAGTCTTTCTCTTAGGCTCTCACCGTCCCTAAGTCGCTTCGTAGGTATGACTCGATCGACGCGTCCTACTCAACGTGTTGATCATTTATCCATGTTGTTCTTCATTCTGTGTGACTTCGTGGTCATTATACGCAAGTTCTGATCTATCGTCAAGAACCGTCTGCACAGGCGGCTCCCCGACAATCGTCTCCCACTCGGTGCTGTTTAAAAGCTCCATTTGGGCGTCGACGAGGACACGGAAACGTGTTCGATACAACTCGACTTTTTTGAGCATTTGAACGACTTCACGTTCTGCAAGTTGCTCTTTACGTGCCGCTTCTTCTTCACGAGCGTACGCTTCACGCTCCGCTTGTTTCAAGATGAGGCTCGCTTCTTTTTGCGCGTTGTTCTTCACTTCTTCCGCTGCTTCCTGCGCGACGATGATTGACTTGTTCAATGTATCTTCCATCGAGGAGAAGTAGTCAATGCGAGCTTGCATATCGTTGACAAGTTCTTCATACCGTCGATTCTCACGAATCAATAGTTCAAACTCTTTAATGATTTGATCTAAAAATTCATTGACCTCATCGATGTCGTACCCACGAAAACGGGAAGAGAATTCTTTATTATGAATATCAATCGGTGTCAACGCCATTCGACTTTCCTCCTAAAATTTAACGTATGGTCCCATACTGGATTTTAATCTTTTCACGTTTAGTCGAACCCAGAATCTCCATCATCTTAATACGACCGTATCCACGGACGGATAAAAGATCATCTGGTTCAAGCAAGAAGCTCGGATCTTCAATGACTTTATGATTCACTTTACAGTCACCGTGTTTCACGAGCGCCTGAGCTTTCTGACGAGATATGTTGAGTACCTCGCTCACGACCGTATCAAATCGTAACGAGGACACGATGCCGAAACCTTCGACCCACTCTGTTTTCGGAACGACGAGAATGTCTTCCTTCGCAACAGAAGAAATGCGAACTCTTGCTTTTCCGACACGTTCCAAGTTCATTTCGATGAACCCGACCGCTTCGCGAGTCGTAGCAAACTGGACAATCTCCTCTTCAAGGACGACGTCGCCAAATTTTTGACGCTTCAACCCTGCGTTGAGTAAAGTTCCAGTCACTTGCCGATGTGTCAGGTCAACAAATTTTGTCGGATATTCGATGCGACGAATCTCAATTTCAAAATCATCGGTATTCAGCTCATAATACTCTGGCGCCAAAATCAGCCGACGTCGTTCAGCTCCTTCAAACCCGCCATCGTCGTGAATGACGAGCTGTTTACCGACAAGCTGTTTGACGATTTGCTGTTCGCGAGGGTCTAAAAAGTCCGTCAACTTCAATACATAGCTGTTCTCGACTTGTTGTACCCAATCCAACACTTGTTCAACGAACGCCCGTTCAGTTGGTCGGTAGTGATCATAAACACTCATACATCACCCGAAAATGGCAGCGATACCGGCTTGTGCCATCCGAAGCACGAACAATGCGACGATTGGAGAGATATCGAGCATGCCACCGATTGGTGGGATAATCCGTCGGAACGGTGCTAAAAATGGTTCACATAAAAACGATAAAATTTGTCCGAACATGGATTCACGTGCGTTCGGGAACCATGATAATAAGATATAGCCAATCAGGACCCAACTATAAATACCAAGCAAAGTACTTAACGTATTGCCTAAGGCAGGGATTACGTTTTCCATTCAGTTACCACCCTTTACTGTGAAGTTCATCCTCCGAAATCAAGTTTGAGATTGAACCAGTCAATTCGACATTGTTCGGAGTACACAGAATCGTGTTATGTCCAATCGAAGTCATCGATCCTTCTAGCGCATATACGACACCAGAAAGGAAGTTGACGACTTGACGTGATTGCTCTTTTGACATGCGCTGAAGATTGACGATGACAGCACGGTTTTCTTTCAATTGATCGCTAATATCTTGCGCTTCAGCGAATACACGTGGTTCAGCCAATACGACTTTCGAGCGTTCTTTCTTCTTCGTATTCAATGCCACGAGATTATTTGCTGATTTTGGGCGATCTTCTTGTCTCACGACCGCTGTTTCAGTTGAAGAAGTTGCTGATGTGTTTGCGACGGCAAACTCTTCTTCTTCGTATGTGCTGTTCGGATCTTCCTCGAGTCCAAAGAAATCTTTCATTTTGTTTTTGATTGACATAACGGATTCCTCCTTAAGATATATTATTGCACAAGTACGGTACCAATACGAACAAACGATGCGCCTTCTTCAATCGCGATTGGATAATCGTTTGACATCCCCATCGATAGCTCCGTGCAAGGGGCGTGTTCAAACCCTTTTGCGGTCACTTCATCACGTAATCGACGTAAACGACCGAACGTCTCACGAAGGACTGACTCTTCTTCCGTGAACGGTGCCATCGTCATCAACCCGATGATTCGAATATGAGGATACTGTTTACAGTTCTCGATGAAAGGCATAACTTCCTCTATTTCAAGACCATGTTTTGAATCTTCTCCTGACGTATTCACTTGAACGAAACAATCGATCGTCTCGCTCGCTCGTTTATCGATCTCTGCAGCGAGTGATAAACGGTCCAATGAGTGAATAGCTGCCACGTGATCGATGATTTGTCTCACTTTACGTGTCTGTAACGTGCCGATGAAGTGAAACTTTGCGTCTTCTGGCATGCCGTTCACTTTCTCAAGTAAGGAATCTGGACGATTTTCACCGAAGTCACGAATCCCTTCTGCGTAGAGAGCATTAGCCACATCTACGCCTACCGACTTCGTGACGGCAATCAAAGTAGGCTCCACATCTTGAACGTGAGCTGCCATGATGGATTGAACTTGTTTTACGTTATCTGAAATACTCACAATTTACGCTCCTTGACGATGACTGCCGCAAATCGACGTTTCGTTTCTCCGTCTCGATACGAGAAAAACGGGGTGCTTGCGCCAGTCGATAAATTCGATTGCATGACGGACGTGTCATGTTCGTTTGCCAACACTTCATTGACGGCTTGGAGTGACAACAAGGCGTGGTCGCCTGACTCCTGTCGAACGGCTTTTTGATAGGCAGTCGGCGAAACGGATTGAACCGCATCTAGCACTCGACGATCGACCTCATATTCATTCCCAGCAATCGCTGGACCGACGAGCATGTCCACTTCTGTCGCATCGATGCCTTGTTCTTCAAACGCTTGGATCATGGACGTGACGATATTGCCGACGGTCCCTTTCCAACCCGCATGAGCGACACCGATGACTCCATGGTCTTTCGCACAGAAAAAGAGAGGTACGCAATCTGCAAAGACGAGAGCGAGCGGCAATGCTTCTTCTTTTGTGATCAGTCCGTCTGTTTGCGAAATCGCCTCGTCATATCGAAATGCACCTTTGCCCTTGTCCGCTGAATCCACGCTTTGGACCGTTGTCCCGTGCACTTGGTCGGCCCAAACGGAGTCTTCTAGCGAAAGATTCGCCTGTTGAAAGAACCATTGACGATTTTGAATGACTCCCTCAATATCATCGCCGACATGAAGACCGACGTTTCCGGCATTGTGTCCGTTCGTCCGTGTCGTCACGTAAGCGTGATAGCGATTCGTTTCGGTTTCCCATGTATGTAACAGTTGCATCGGTTTCTCCTTTTTTAGAAAAAGGGATGCCGAGTCACGGCACCCCCTTGTTGTTTAGTTACGGCGTTGTCTCACGAACGCAGGGATGTTGATCGTCTCGTCTGGGACGTCTCCTCCATACACTGGGCGATGGAAGTTCCCTTCGTCTTGTTGAGCCGCTTCATTTGCTTTTGGTTGGGGTTCCTTGTTCTCAACCTCTGGCTGTTTTTTCGGCTGCTGAAGGAACGGGTTTGTCCCTTGCGTTTCCTCAGCAAATTCAGTTGCAATCACGGTGACGATGATTTCATCGTTCAAGTTTTCGTTGATGACTGAACCGAAGATCAAGTTCACTTCTTCATCTGCGGCACTTTGAACGATTTGAGCTGCTTCTGTCACTTCATACAAGCTAAGGCTGAGCCCACCTGTAATGTTCATCAAGACACCTTTCGCTCCTTCGATTGAAGATTCGAGAAGTGGTGAAGAGATTGCTTTCTTCGCTGCTTCAACGGCACGGTTTTCACCTGTAGCAACACCTACACCCATAAGTGCAGATCCTTTTTCCGTCATGATCGTCTTCACGTCAGCGAAGTCAAGGTTGATGAGACCAGGGATGGCGATCAAGTCGGTAATCCCTTGAACACCTTGACGAAGGACGTTGTCCGCTTCACGGAACGCTTCAATCATCGGTGTGTTGCGTTCTACGATTTCAAGAAGCTTATCGTTTGGAATGACGATGAGTGTATCGACTTTTTCCTTAAACGCTTGAATCCCATGTTGCGCGTGTTGCATGCGCTTCCGGCCTTCGAACATGAATGGTTTTGTGACGACACCGACTGTGAGCGCGCCGATTTCTTTTGAAATCTCAGCGATGACCGGTGCAGCTCCAGTTCCTGTTCCGCCACCCATACCAGCCGTGACGAAGACCATATCCGCTCCATCAAGCGCTTCAATCAATTGTTCGCGGCTTTCTTCTGCCGCTTTTTTACCGATATCAGGATTCGCACCAGCACCGAGACCACGTGTCAATTTGGCACCAAGTTGAAGCTTCACATCGGCTTTCGACATATTCAAGGCTTGAGCATCTGTGTTGACAGCGATGAACTCAACTCCTTGTACCCCGTGTTCAATCATACGGTTAACGGCGTTTGAACCGCCGCCTCCGACTCCAATTACTTTAATTTTTGCTACGGCGTCAATCGCCTCATCAAAGTACATCATTCAGGTATCCCCCTACTTATTTTCCAAGTTGTATTACAACGTCAGCTTAAACGCCAAATAATTTTTCCATCAAACGACTAAAACCTTTTTTCGACTCTTGATCGGTCTCGTATTCGTTCTCTCCAACATGAGTATCGGTCGGTTCCTGCTTATTGTGAAGCGTTTCGTAGCGAACTTCCGGTTTTTCGAGTTGAGATTTTGAAACGTGATGATCACTCATTAAGACATATTTCAAAACACCGACTGCTGTCGCGTATTTTGGATGTCTGACGCCAATCGACGACGGTTGATATAATCTCGTCTTTTGACCCATGACACGAGTCGCTAACTCTTGAATACCTGGTAGAGCAGCAGCTCCACCACAAAGTAGATATCCGCCATTCAGCATCGGAACACCTACTTTTTGAACCTTATTCAACATAAGGGTAAACATTTCCTCTATTCTCGCCTCTAAAACATAGCTAATTTCTGACTGTGGTTCGAACGCCACTTCCCCATTGATGTTCGTGTAGGAGAAACCTTCTGTTCCATCGGCCATTTCTTCGAGTGCGAGACCGTATTCTTCTTTCGCCACTTTGGCGTCTTGATATTTGCAATTTAGCTTATAGACCAAGTCTCTTGTCATATGGTCTCCACCGACTGGAAGGATATACGAGTAAACGAGATCTCCACGATAAAATACCGAGACCGTCGTCTTTTCGTGCCCGACATCGACAAGACCAATGCCGAGGTCGATTTCATCTACAGAAGCTGCACTCATGCCGAGCGCGAGGTTCCCTAAAATAAATCCTTCGAGGTGTAATCCGGCACGTTCAATCGAACGACGAATACTATGTAAAATTGTCTTCGATCCAGTAACCATTTTTCCATGCATTTCAAGTCGATAACCAAGCATTCCACGAGGATCGACGACACCCGTTTGTTGATCCACTGTGAATGATGATGGGATTACGTCGATGACACTCATCTCATCCGGTAATCGCATCACTTGTGCTGAATTGATGACTTCCATCACGTCTGCATCTGTAATTTCCTGATCTTCCCGCTTCACGGATGCGATTCCATGACATGGGGCAATTTGGATATGTTCCCCTTCGATGGCAACGTATACAGATCGAATTTGATCACCTAACGATGTCTCCGCGTGTTCAACGGCCTGTTTGATCGCTTGGACTGTTTTATCGATGTCTACGACAGCACCACGTTTCACCCCTGCAGACGGTGCACACCCTTCTGCCAAAATATTAAGCGTTCCGCCGAGCAATTCACCGACGACGAGCTTAATCTCTGACGTTCCAATATCTAATGCGGCCACATAACCATTCGCTTCCAAAAGGGAAACACCTCCGCTCTATAATTTTCCTTTACAAATTACATGACAAATATGACAGATATCCAAAAAAATTGTTGGTTTCGACAAGATATCTCACGTCTAAGTTTACAACAAATAAGATAGTGAGAAAAGGTAGAATCCTACAATTTAAGCGGTTTCGCGTTATCAATTCGTTTACAAAAGACAAAAAAACAGCCCTTATGTGTCTAAGGGCTGTAATATAACTGATTATTCATTCGTTTTCTTGTATGGAACAAAGTAAAAACCACCATCCATGACGACTGTTCCTTGCTGACCTTTCGGAATGTTTTCATAGATTTCTCCATATTTCGAAACGGTCTCACTTAACTTCAGCGTCGGGGTGAGAAGCGTATTTCCGTCATTCATAAAAATCTCGTAACGTGTCGGCTCTCCCTCTTGTTTAGACAAGATGACTTCCGACATACGGGCTCGCGTCGCGTCATCGACTTGTTCCAACTCACTGGCAATCTTTTCGAGTTCTTTTTCCGAATTGAACTCTCTAAGCAGTGGACCATCTTTTAACTTCTGAGGGTCGGTGATGGTGCCGGTCGGATGAAGTGAGCCGTCTGCTAAAACGACGACATCTCCCGTCTCCGCACGAGCATAGGCAATCATCTTCTCTTCTGTCACATTGACGTGAACCACGTTATACCAAGATCGGTCCATGTCTACCCGTTTGACACCCGGCAACTTTTCCATTTGGTCACTCATCTTGCTCGGTGATAGACTGACAAATTTTGTCGATGTGTCGAGCTCCATGTCTTGAAACACGTAAGATTCATCAAGCCAGTATAGCCCAGATACGTTCACTTCTTTCACGTTCGACATCGAAGTTTGCATATAGACCACGAGTAGGATGAGAATTCCAAACAAGGAAAGCACGGAGAACATCCGACGGTTCGCTTTTTTCCGTCGCTGCTTTTTCATGTACGGAATACGGTCTTCTAGACTGCGTACCGTTTGTTGGCTTGGTTCCATCGGATTCTACTCCTTTATCGAATGACTTCTTCTACTAAGTCGGCTAATGCATCCGACGCGTCCGGGAATCCGAGGGCACGGGATGCGTTCGCCATCTCATTTTGTTTGCCAAGCACTTGGCGAATCGCTTCGACGAGCGTCTCTCCTGACAACGACTCCTCTTTTACGAGTAACGCTGCACCGTTTTCAACAAGGGCAGAAGCGTTCTTCGTCTGATGGTCTGCTGTCACGTAAGGGCTCGGAATCAATACGCTCGGTAAGCCGAGTGCGGTCAATTCAGATATGGTCGAAGCTCCTGCACGCGAGACGACGATTGACGTACAAGCGAGCAAGGCCGGCATGTCATAGACGTACGGATGAACGTGTACGTTTTCAGACGTTGGGGCTTGTTTCGATACAGATTCGTAATGCACTTTCCCGGTGACGTAGAGCACGTTGATCGGTAAGTCTGAAAGCGCCGGGATGGCCTCAGTGACGGCACGGTTGATTGCTTCGGCGCCACGGCTCCCTCCGTAAATCAGTACGATTGGTCGTTCATCGAGATTGTACTGTTCTCGTACAGCTGCATCGTCGACTTTCGTTTGTAGCACTTCACTTCCACGCGGGTTTCCAATCAAGCGCACGTTTGCCCCAGGGAAATGAACATCGGACCCTTTAAAGGAAAGGGCGACCCGATCCGCTTTTTTCGATAAAAACTTATTCGTTAACCCTGGGATGCTGTTTTGTTCATGCAAAATGGTCGGGATGCCGAGTTGTTGCGCCGTATAGACGACCGGTCCTGAGACGAATCCGCCCGTTCCGATGACGACATCCGGCTTGAATGTTGCCATATCTTTTTTCAGAGAGCGGACAGCTTTCAAGAACCAATACGCCGTCTTTAAGTTCTCGAGGGAGAGGGACCGTTTCAATCCAGCGATTTGAATCGACTTGAACGGGACACCTGCTCGAGGAACGAGATCGGCTTCTAACCCATTCTCCGTTCCGACGTATTGTACCTGTAAATTCGGGTGACGTTTTTGTAACGTCTCAATCAATGCGAGGGCCGGATAAATATGACCGCCGGTACCTCCACCAGAAATCATGACTTTCATCAGTTCGCCTCCTCATATGCGCGAACGAGATGGACGAACTGTTCGCCTCGTTCTTCAAACGTCTTAAATTGGTCCCAACTCGCACAAGCAGGAGATAAGAGAATGACATCTCCCGTCTCAGATTGTTCAAACGCGAGTGGAACGGCGTCTGCTAACGTCTCGACCGTGAAAGATGGAATCTGTCGGGATTCCCCAAGCTCTTTAAAACGCTCTTTTGTCTCACCATACGCGACGACAGCTTTTACGTTTGAGAGAGCTGGCGCGAGCGAAGACAAGTCCGCTCCACGTTCGAGTCCTCCACATAGCCATACGATCGGAGCATCAAATCCTCGTAGCGCCGCTTCCGCCGCAACGTTGTTCGTCGCCTTCGAATCATTGTAGACGGCACGTCCGAGAACATCACCTAAACTTTCAGTTCGATGTGCGACACCGCCAAAGTTTCGTAATACACGCTCGACGTGTGCTTTTGGAAGTGCAAACGGTTCGACCAACAGAAGAGCCGCTAGTACGTTCTCGACGTTATGGGCACCACCTAATGCCAATTCATTCACACGAATGATTCGCTCTCCGCGTACCGTGACCCAACCGTCCACAACGGAAGCATCTCCTCGCTCAAAGCTGAACGTATTCGGTTCAAGATGAGCCGGGACACGTTTCATCACTTCAGCGTCTGTCACTTTGACGACGATTTGGTCGTCACGTGTCATCTGACGGAACAAGTTTCCTTTTGCATCTGCATAGGAGTCGAAGTCGCCGTGATAATCGAGATGGGCTTCTGATAGATTCAGCAACGCTGCCGAACGCGGATGGAAGGACTCAACCCCCATCAACTGAAAGCTCGACAGTTCAATGACAATCAATTCGCCCGCTTTCGCGTTTGTCGCGACCTCGATGGCCGGGAATCCGATGTTTCCCGCGAGATGAACCGGGCGCTCTCCGCCTTTGAGTAACTCATAGACGAGTGTCGTTGTCGTCGTCTTTCCGTTCGAGCCTGTGATTGCGACGAATTCTGCCTCGGTTGCCATGTAGGCGAGCTCGACTTCCGTGTAGATTGGAATCTCACGGGACATCGCTTCTTGAAGCAACGGAATGTGATACGGGATCCCTGGATTTTTGACAATCAACTCTGTCTCATTCAACAAAGCGAGGGGATGTTCATTAAATACCGATTGAATCCCAAGTGCCTGAATTTTTTCCTGCTCGTCTTCGGGAGGGATATTTCCCGTATTGATTGTCACATCCGCTCCCGCATGATGCAGATACGTCGCCGCTGCGATTCCGCTCTTAGCGGCGCCGAGGACGAGAACTTTTTTACCGTGCCATTGCTTTTCCATCTGTCTCACCCTTTTACATGAGTAGTAATGATAAACCTGCTGTAATTAAACTGATTCCACCGAAAGTAAGAACGATTCGCCATTCCGACCAACCGACCATTTCGAAGTGGTGATGAATCGGGCTCATTTTGAAGATGCGCTTCCCTGTCGTTTTGAATGAAAGAACTTGCAAGATGACGCTCAATGTCTCGATGACAAAGATGATCCCGACGAAGACGAGGAGCAACTCAAGTTTCAACATGAGCGCCAGCCCTGCAACGGCTCCACCTAATGCGAGTGAACCCGTATCGCCCATGAAAATCTTCGCCGGATACTTATTGAAAACGAGGAACCCGATCAATGCGCCGACGACGGCAAATGCGAACCATGCAATCCCAAGCTCATCTTGTGCGAGCGCATAGATCCCAAAGAACGTGAACGTCGGAATCGCCGAGAACGAGACGAGACCGTCAAGGCCGTCCGTCAAGTTGACGGCATTTGAGAAGCCGACGAGCCAGAAGATGACGATGGCGATATAGAACCAACCCGTCTCAAATGAAATCGATGTGAATGGAATCGAAATCGACGTATCAAGCTCTCCACCAAGTGATAGGAACCAGGCGAACAGAACGGATACGACAATTTGACCAATCAACTTCTGAAGTGAAGTCAACCCAAGGTTTCGTTTATTGACGACTTTAATATAGTCATCCAAAAAGCCGATTACCCCGAACGCCATCGTCACGAATAGAAGTGTCCCGAATCCGGCGACCGCTTCCCCGAAGATGACAGATACGATGAAGCCGACTAAGATGGCGAGCAAGATCACAATTCCGCCCATCGTCGGTGTTCCCGATTTCTTCTGGTGCCAACCTGGACCTTCATCACGAATCTCTTGTCCAAATTTTAACTGACGCAATGCCGGAATAGCTCGCGGCATGACGATTAATACACTTAATAATGCACTGATTAAGACGATTAAACTAATTAACATGTTGCTACCTCACTACTCTATTTATTGAACGAGACGCTCAAGCGCCAGTCCTCGAGATGCCTTTAACAATACCACAGTATCCGGTCGTTGATAACGATGAAGGAGCGCTTTCGCTTCCTCCACGGTCGGAACAGATGTGACGTTCACACGCGTGTCTTCAATCCCATCCGCAATCCATTTCGCCTTTTCACCGACGAGAATACAATCCGTCACAGGAGATGTCACGACGCCGCCCACTTGTGTGTGCTGGGCTTGTTCATCCGCTCCGAGCTCATACATATCTCCAAGGACGAGCACGCGCTTCGAGAAGCCTTCGAGCGACTTGACTGTTTCGATCGCCGCAATCATCGATGTCGGGCTCGCATTATATGCATCGTTGATGAGATGCGCTTCACCGAACATCTGCTTCTCCATTCGCATCGTCGTCAATTTGATGCGGTCAAGACCGCGTTGAATCATCGTATGATCGAGTCCGAACTCGAGACCACACGCAATCGCATAAGCCGCGTTTCGGATTTGATGGGCACCGAGTACCTTCAGCTCGTACAAGTCACCATTGTATTTAAAGATGGATGCGTCAAACGTTGTCTCGACCACTTCGATTTTCCCGTCCGCCGTCTCATCGTATCCAACTCGATAGCCTTGACCGGCAAGAAGCGGCTCGTCCGCATCGACGATCAATCGTCCGTCCGGTTTCAGACCAGCCTTGATCTCAAGCTTCGCTTTCGCGATACCTGAGCGTCCGCCGACTTGTTCACCATGTGACTCCCCAATGTTCGTGACAAATGCCACGTCCGGTTTGGCAAGTTTCGACAATTGCTCGATTTGACCGAATCCGTTCATGCCCATCTCTAACACGGCCACTTCCGTGTCGCGCGGCATGCGAAGGACGGTAAGCGGTAAACCAACGTCCGAGTTGAAGTTTCCAGCTGTCTTGTGCGTCTTGAATTTTTCTTCAAGTACGACGGCAATCATATCTTTCGTAGACGTTTTTCCGTTTGATCCGGTAATGGCGACCACGAGTGGATTGATTTCCTCTAAATAGCGTGCCGCTGCCGTTTGCAAGGCATCGATCGTCGATTTGACGGGGATGACGAACACATTGTCCGGTTGAGGGCGACCTTCTTCCCAAAACGTGACGATGGCCCCTTTCTCAATCGCTGCTTCGATGTAGTCATGACCATCAACACGTGCACCGACGATCGGGACAAATAGTCCTGCCCCATTCTCATCTCTCGAATCTGTGGCGACGCGTTCGACAAGACGATTGTCTTCCACGTCGATCCCAAACCAGGACGCTAATTTTTGAACTGTCAATTGTTCCATACAAACTTCCTCCTCATACATAGGAAAAGAGAGCCGCAGCCCTCTTCATCTCGTGCGTTAATTCGATGGTGTCTCCAATTTCACTTTCAAGGAGGCACCCGTCTTGACAGGTTTCCCTTTGCCAATCGATTGCGATGTGACAAATCCGGTACCATCGATTTCTAAATTCAATTGATAGAGCGTCGCTAAACGTTTTACATCTCGTAACGACCACCCTTTTAATGTTGGCATCGTAAACGAATTACTCGTTTTTAGCAACAGTCGCTCACCGACGACATAAGATTGTCCTTTTACAGGACTTTGAGCCGTCACTTCATCCCCGTCACCTAAGACGATCGGATTGAATGAGCTGTCAGTCGCCTCTTTTACGACATCTTCACGGTTTTTACCGATGTACGATGTCGTCGTCTTTGTCGAGGCATCGACTGCTTTTTCTTGTTTTTCAGGTTCGACACTCCGGTATCGTAACGCGACATCCATCACATCTTTGAAGAGTGGCGCCATGATGCGTGGTCCCGTTGTCGACGAGTCACTGTTCGGACGATCGACTGCGATATACATGACGAGTTCCGGATCGTCTTCCGGTGCCATCCCGACGAATGAGTGAATGTACTGTCCGCTCAAATACTTTCCGTTCTCAGCGATTTGGGCAGTACCCGTCTTCCCGACCACTTGATAGTTATCTAACGCATACAATTGGCCTGTTCCCACATCGCTATTGACGACACCGTCAAGTGCTTCACGCGTCTTTTTCGCAGTCTCCGCGGTAATCGGTTGACCGACCACTTTCGGATTCGTCGTCCGAATCGTTTCGCCCGTCTCACTATTGACAATCTTCTTAATGACGTGCGGTTGTTTCATGGTGCCGTCCGTTGCAATCGCAGATGTCGCCTGCAAGATTTGCATCGGTGTCACCGCGGTCGATTGTCCCCAAGCTGTGATCAAGACGTTCATCGGACTCTCAAAGTCGAATTGACTATTCACCTCGCCAGGTAAATCAATTCCGGTCCGTTGATCGAACTTGAACGCTTTGAAGTAATCTTCATAGCGACTGAGACCGAGTCGTTCGTTCGCTAAGATTGAGAACGCGACGTTCGACGAGTGCCAGACGCCTTCTACCATAGGAATCGTACCCCATCCGGTAATGTTGTAATCATTGAATACCGTCTTACCGTATTTGTATGATCCTGACTTGTACAACTCGTTCGGGTTATATACGCCCTCGTTGATTGCAGCCGCCAACGTGAAAATTTTCATCGTCGACCCTGGCTCAAAGCGAGACGAGACCGAGAAGTTGCTGTATGAGGAAATCTCACGCGTATTCGGGTCAAAAGATGGACGGTCCGATAAGGCGATGATCTCCCCTGTTTTCGGATCCATGATGATGGCCGTCGCATTTTTCGGTTCATACTCCTCATATAACTCATTCATCTTCGTCTCGAGCAGCTGTTGAATCCGATGATCAATCGTCAGTTGGACGTCCGCGCCGTCTTCTGGCTCGATTTTTAATTGTTCGTCGCTCGAGACGAGCTCACGTCCTGCCAAATCTTTTTCGAATCGATACAAGCCATACGACTCACTTAAAATATCGTTGAGCGATTTTTCGATTCCGAGTTCACCGACGAGCTCGATTCGACCGTTTTGGTCAATCTTTTGCGCATAACCGATGACCGAAGATGCGAATACTTTATTCGGGTAGTAACGTTTCGGTTCTTCGACGAACGTGATACCCGGAAGTTCGAACGCTTCAATCTCTTCTTTTTGTTCAACGGTCAAATCACGCCCCGGAACACCGAACTCGATCTGTCCACGGTCGACATTTTGCTCAAGTCGCTTTAAAATATCGGCTTCTGTCATCGGAAGCACGGTCGCGAGTTGTTTTGCGGCTTCTTCGAACTCGTTTGGCATGAGCGTTTTTCCTTCGACCCGTTCGCCGCCAAGTTTTAACACGGCGACAAGTCGATACGAAGGAATGTTAATGGCAATCGGTTGACCAAAACGGTCGTACACTTCGCCTCGTTCGGCTTCTAACGTACTGACTGCCTTCCACCGCTGCTCTTCAGCGAACGCCAACATATTCTCGCCTTTATATGTATGCGTGACAGACAAGTAAAGAAACCATCCGACAAAAAATAAAAAGAGCGGGGTGAAGCAGACAATCGCTACCCACGCCACTCTTTTTTTACTCTGTTGTAGAGAATTCATCAATCAATCACCTTGACGTTCTTCTCATTGAATTTCATTCCGAGCTTCTCGGCAATCGCGTAAATTCGTTCTGGCGAGCTTAGTTGGGCGATTTCATACTTTAGTTCTTCGTTTTCTTTTGCAACCCCATTTACCTGCTGGTTGACGGCTGCCGTATCACGCATCATGTTATACGCTTCGTTGTGTTTTGACACCGTGATGCCACCGAACATGACCACTGAACCAATCATCACTGGATACAGGATCGATTCAAACAAGGTCAACGTGCGTCGTTTTGGAGCAGGTATTGGTCGTTCTTGCGGAATCGGATTTCGATTCGGTGTAACTTGAGGCTGCAACGCCTTACGGGCAGCTTCTGGCATCAGGTATCCCTCCTACAAAGTGATTATTTTTGTTTTTCGGCCACTCTCAGTTTTGCCGAGCGTGAACGACGGTTATCTTCGAGTTCTCCTTCACTCGCCACGATTGGTTTGCGTGTGATCAACTTGAGTTCTGGTTCGAACTCTTTCGGGATGACCGGCAATCCTGGTGGTAACGGCGGGTGTTGGCTCCGTTCTTTAAACACTTGTTTACAAATTCGGTCTTCTAACGAATGGAATGTAATGACACAGATGCGTCCGTTCACTGCGAGTAAATCAATCGCATCTTGTACGGCACGGTCGAATACGTTCAACTCGTCATTGACGGCGATTCGAATCGCTTGGAACGTTCGTTTCGCTGGATGACCGCCTTTGCGTCTTGCTGGTGCAGGAATCGCTTCTTTAATCAAGTCGACAAGCTCAAACGTCGTCTCAATCGGTTTATCGGCACGGGCTTGCTCAATCTTTCGTGCGATTTGTTTTGAAAACTTTTCCTCCCCGTATGTAAAGAAAATACGAGCAAGTTCTCCAAACGACCATTCATTCACAACATGATAAGCGGAAAACTCTCGCGAGCGATCCATTCTCATATCGAGCGGCGCGTCGTAATTGTAACTGAATCCACGTTCTGCCTCATCAAGCTGTGGCGAAGAAACGCCTAGGTCGAATAGTACGCCGTCCACTTTTGTCACGCCATGTTGGGCGAGTTCTTCTTTCAAGTGAACGAAGTTGCTCTTTATAAACGTCACACGGCCTTCATAAGGAGCCAATCGCTCTTTCGCATGCGCGAGCGCGACGTCATCTTGGTCGAACGCATATAGTTGTCCCGTCGTTAGACGCTTGGCGATTTCTTCACTATGACCCGCTCCACCTAACGTACAGTCCACATATATACCATCTGGTTTGATGTTCAATCCTTCAATGGACTCCATTTTTAAAACCGTTTCATGCTCAAACATTCAAAAAACCCTCTCAACCTACATATTTCAACTGTTTTATTACACTTACTTTATCATAAAAATGTCAAGGTCCGTACAGGTTTTTAGCGAAAAGAGGAAACAAAAAGGTAACAACAAAAAAAAGCTCCTGACAAATGTCAAGAGCTGTTCAAAAAAAGGTTATACCTTGAACAAACATCGCTCCGCTTCCGATTGCTCATAAGCGTGCTTCATCCGCTCAAAAACGTCGAGACCATGACGATTCAACATTGGAACCATCGATAAAATACGTTCCTGAGGCGCATTCATCGGGAACAGTCGGGTCGAAAGCTGAATACGTCGTGCGTTCAATCGATATTGGTCACGTTTTGCCTCGGCACGCATCTCATCTGCCAACCGTTCGAGAACGTGTCTCGACTTCGACTCAAATCGTCTGCCGTGACTGCGGGCTTCCTGGCTGACCGCCTCCGTGAGTGTCCGATACGCATATAACTTCGCTTCGAACGCCTCATCATCAAACGGATGATCAGGTAGCGGTTGCTTCATATATTCCTCAAGTGTGACGCCTTCTTGTCGTAATTTCTTTTCATCATTACTCGAGACGATCAACCCGCCGAGACGAGGTAATAGGAGCGGCATTTTCCATCCAAGCTCGTGGAATAACGGACGGAGTTGTAGCCAGTAAGCGATTTCCCCAGGACCAGCGACATAGCCGAGCGTCGGAAACAAATAGTCTTGCATGAGCGGTCGAGAGACGACGTTGTTTGAAAAGCGTTCCGGGTGTGCCTCGATCTCATTGAGCAATTCGGTCTCCGTGAATCGATGTCCACGTTTTGTCGTGTATACCGAGTCGATTTTTGTGAGCAGCTCACGCGTCCCGTCATGGTAAAAAAGATGCGCCGCCTCTTTATTTAACTCGACGGATGGCATGCCGTCTTCAAAGGCATGTTCGAGCGCTTGTTGCAATGCGTCATGTTGCTCAATCAGTCGACGGAACATTGGACGTTCAAGTGTGCGTACGTCTCTCGCGTGCGGGTCAAACAACAAAAAGTCGTTCCCTACGAAACGGCGCATCATCCCTCCGAAAAACTGCGCGAACGAATGACTTTCTTGAATGAGTTCAATCAGCTCCTGATACAGACGTAATGTATGGGGCGTCTCCGTCTCGTTCAACAACATCCGCTGCGCCATTTGTACCATCTCAAGTTTCACTCGGTCGAACTCAAGCTCCCCTACAGATGCTTTTCCTGCTAGCGGAAGCGTGGATAATGCATCTTTTTTTAAGATTCTCGAAAACGTCTGGGTCGTGAAGACATGATTGATTTCCGCGAAGTCATGATCTTCCGTCGCCATCCAAAAAATCGGAAGGACCGGTTTGCCGAGCTTCGCTTCCGCCTCTTTCGCTCGTTTGATGACCGCTAGCAATTTGTATACAGCGAATAGAGGACCTCCGTATACGCCGACTTGTTGCCCGGTCACCATGACGTATGCTTCACGCTGTTCGAGCAAATCGAGATTCGCTGATAGACGTTCCGATAGTTCCCCGATCTGCCGTTGCTGCTGTTTTAAAATGTGGACGAGTTCATGGAGATGGTCGTAAGAACGTCCTGCAATCTCCGTTGCGCGCTTCTCGACTTCATCCATACCTTGATAATCGAGCCAGCGCCCGTACCCTTCTTCAATTTGTATCATCGGGGATGTGGGTGCGTATAGGGCATCAAATGCTTCTACCTTCACGTATAACAACTTCCTTTCAATCAATCAACGAATCATTTCTTGGGCCACGCCGATCGCAAATAAAATCGCATGCGTCGGGACTAGGATTAAAAAGAGCAAGCGCCAGCCGTGAACGAACATCTTCGTGAACAACACTTCCTCATAACGAATCCGCTGCCAGATCGCATTGATCGGAAAGATGGCGCAACACGCCGCAAGCAACAGAAGAAACACTTCCGTCCCGAAGATGGCCTCCAGTAAAACGCCACATGCATAGAACCAGAGAACGACCCCGGCATCACAGGCGAGTTTGAATGAGTTGATTGATTTCGGCATAATTTTTCTAAGTATCATATACACCATAAACCATAAGATGAGTGGAAATGAAACGATATACACTAACACGATGCGCTCGCTCCTATAATCAGTTTATGTAGCAGTGGGATAACTGTAAGTGAAATCTTCATTTGTTCGGCTTTCTCGATCACTGGTTTTAAAATCGCATCCACTTCTGTCGTTCGACCTTCCTCAAGATCACGCAACATGGAAGAACGATTCTCGGCAGTGCGTTCGATGATCGACTCGATATACGTATACGAAACACGCTTTGAAAATAGTGGCGTTAGTTCCTCGTAGATAGAATGCGCAATTTCACGATATGGCGCGTTTACGAGCGACCCATTCGGAACACGGCATAGTGCTGTAATGGGATTGATGATGGCATTCGCAAATAGCTTTTCGATCACGACTTGTTCGATGTCTTCTTCCCAGATGACCTGAAGGGGGCTATCTTGAAGTGTGATCGGAAGGAGGCCTGTCATACTCCCGATTCGAATACGTCCGAGTCCACGATGTTCGATGGTGTTTCCCTGTTTCGTCACCCCGTGTTCGACGACACCTAAATGAAAACCACGTTGTTTCGCATAATCTAGATGGGCAATCCCGTTCGAGCAAATGAAGACTGGAACCGCTCCAGAGAGTCGTGCCGTCGCCTGTTCGACGTGGTGAGCTTTTGTCGTGACAAAAAAGAGATCTTGGTCAGTCTCTTCCAATGTTGCACTAGATTGTAGCGATACACGTGCTGACCCACTCGTCACACCTGTCCGAGAGATTAAAATCTTTTCAGGTGATCCGCTTCGTCCGTATATCGTCACCTCATAATCATCAGCGAGCAAGGACGCCATCAATAGTCCGATCGCCCCGTTCCCGATGATGCCAATGCGTTTAATGGAGTTCATACATGCTTTCCTCCTGAATAGAACTATTTTCGCACAAAAAGTTTACCACATCTTCTCGCCATGACCCAAAAATGACAAACAAAAAAGAAGTGACCTGATATCAGATCACTTCTTCTCGCATTATTTGCTTGTTACTTCTTTACCGTTGTAATGTCCGCAAGATTTGCAAACACGGTGTGAAAGTTTCATTTCGCCACAGTTCGGGCACTCGTTCATACCAGGTACGTTGAGTTTGAAGTGAGTACGACGAAGACGTTTGCGAGTTTTCGACGTTCTACGGAATGGTACTGCCATCGTTGTCCACCTCCTTGAAAAGTTAACCTTCCTCGTTCTCTTTTTTCGAGAACAGGTCGGCCAGTCCCGCGAATCGCGGGTCAATTTTTGGTTGAGCGTCCGGCTGTTCGTCAGTGAGCGTCCAGCCTTCTCCTTCAACCTGAGTTTTGTCTGTTTCGTTCCCGTAAACTTGCATCGGGACGTCTAACATGATGAGCTCTTTTACAATCGGTACAAGACTGATTGTATTTCCTTCTGGCAAATTCACGTCATCGAATTGCTCCGTATAACGCCCATTCTCCAAAAAGAAAGGCTCGAGCGATTCAATATCAAATTCATAAGTGACGTCTTCTAACGTTCGCGCATCTGGCAACGTCAAATCACCTTGAATCTTCAGATTGAATGTAACTTGATTAGATGTGAACGATGCATCCCCGTGCACATGCACCGGGCGAATCGAACGGATATCCGGATGGAGCTGAGTTAGCTCTGGTAGTTCTACCATCTCATCGATCGTAAAACCGTCACCCTGGTTTCGGAGCTTAAGTAGCTGTGCAATAGACCATTTCATCCGAATCACCTCAATTGCAACAATATGAATTATAGATAGGCCAACTTGTTTTGTCAATGTTTTTTCTTTACACTAAAATCAGTTGACGACGGCGCTTTGCCAAAGCGTACTTACTCATCTTACACCAATCCATACGACAATGCAAAGGAGTAAATCATGCAAAAGACGGCCATTATCGCAGAGTACAATCCGTTTCACAACGGGCACTATTATCAAGCGCAAACCGCACGTCAAGAAACCGGGGCTGATGCCATGATTGCCATCATGAGTGCCCAGTTCACTCAACGAGGAGAACCAGCCTCATTCGATAAGTGGAAACGGGCAAGAGCGGCCGTCGAGAGCGGGGCAATCGATCTCGTCGTCGAACTACCTACCAAGTATGGAGTACAACGGGCGGATCGCTTCGCCATGTCCGCCGTCTCAATCGCCGAACAACTCCGATGCCAAACGCTATCGTTCGGAAGCGAAAGTGGTGATGTCGACGCCATCCTTCATGCAGCACAGTCCAATGTTGAAGAGACACCTCTATATAAAGAGGCACTCCATCAAGCGCTACAAGAGGGTCACTCGTCGGCGCAAGCTTCGAGTCGGGCTTTCCGTACCGTCTACCCGTCGTTTGATTTGACACGTCCTAATAATATTTTGGCGTATCATTACGCTAAAGCAGCGAAGACGATTCAGTTACATACGGTCAAGCGTCTCGGGGCAGATTATCACGACACCTCACTCACAGACGTCATGTCGGCCACTGGCATTCGGGCCCATTACCTAGAAACGGGTGAAGTTCGTGCCGTCCCGGCATCGACAGAAGTGATGTTCCAATCGCAGTCGATGACGCATTGGGAACTGTATTGGACCGTCTTACAATACAAACTCAGGACGTTACCGCTCCATACGTTGAGCGAGCTCGTCGGTATTGACGCTTCCCTCGCACCTCGCCTTAAACGAGCCGGATTCGAAACATCGTTTGAACGTGCCCTCACATCCGTTTCGACACGTCGCTATACACGCACATCGATTCAACGAGCGTTCGTGTCCATTCTTCTGCACTGGTTAAAAGAAGAAGCACCAACACGTTTTGATGATGTCCCCTACGTGAGACCGCTTGCGTTTAATGACATCGGTCGTGTGGCGTTACGGGATGTGAAACAAGAATTGCCGCTCATCGGTAAGTACGATGAACGGCTCGATTTTGAAGCGCGTGTCACTGAGGCATATCGACTGCCGCTTCATAACGACGCATTAATCGAACACCGTCAGCGACCTCAGTTCATCTTTTCTAAATAACGGATTGCATCTTCGACCGTCTTGACAGGGACGACTTCTATGTCACTGTCGAGACGGTCGCGCGATTCAAGCGCTTCCTCATAATTCGAACCGGCCGGGACGAAGAAGACTTCGGCCCCTTCCTCATCCGCTGCGACAATCTTTTGCCACGCGCCTCCGATTGGTCCGACATTTCCTTCCTCATCGACGGTTCCCGTGCCGGCGATCCGCTTTCCGTTCGCCAAATCGCCCGGTGTCAACTGGTCATAAATTTCTAACGTGAACATCAATCCTGCGGACGGTCCCCCGACATTTGTCAAAGCGACATCGACTTTAGGGTCTGCTGTGATTTCCTGGACAGGGAGTGGCTCATAAATACCGATCCCGACGCGGTCACCACTTTGGTCAATCGGTTGAATGAGCGTCTGCACGACACGCTCCTCCCCGTCTCGCTCGATCGTCAACTCGACTTCATCACCGGCATCCGATTCCATCACTCGATTTAAAAAGTCCATACGTGTCGCAAAAGACATTCCGTCGATTGCCGTGATGACATCGCCCGGCTTTAAGACGTTGGCGGCGAGAGATCCCGGAATCGGCGCAGAGACGTAAATCCCTTCAAAATCGACCGTCACTTCTTCGCCAGCGAGCTCATATGCATATTGGATTGCCGCTTGTTGAGAGGAGTCCATCAAGAGTTGTTGACGTCTGTCGTAGTCCGCCTCACTTTCTCCATCGTACAAATAACGACTAGATAAATTGGCTTTTGTGAACGGTGTGACCCAACTCTCCACTAACCAAAATGGTGTCGCTCTCCTTTGTGAGATGGTCACCATCATCAGTTCCCCTTCATCCTTTTCGCCACCTTCGACGGTCAAGAATTCTTCGATTGAAGTCGCCGCACCAGGTGAAGAGATGTAATAAGGGAGCGGAACGAAGAGGAATAGAAGAACGGTGACGAGCAGACCAAGCCCGATTTTTAATGATTTCATTGTCCCGAACTCACTTGGTACTTTTTACGTAACGCGACTTCGACTTGTTCTGGGACAAGTTCACTGACTGATGCACCATATTTCGCTACTTCTTTCACGATAGATGAGCTGAGGAATGAGTACTGACTGTTCGTCATCATGAATAGCGTCTCTACGTTCTCATTCAACTTCTTATTGATTGATGCGATTTGAAGTTCGTATTCAAAATCAGATACGGCCCGCAGTCCACGTACAATCGTTGCCGCTTCTCGCTCCGCGGCATATTCGACGAGAAGTCCACCGAACGCGTCAGCCGACACGTTCGGAAGATGTGTCGTCACCTCTCGGATGAGTGCTAATCGTTCTTCCACATCAAATAGTGGGGCCTTGCTGGAATTTTCAAGGACAGCAACAATGACTTCGTCAAAGATGGCCGCCGCTCGTTCGATAATGTCTAAATGTCCATTTGTGATCGGGTCAAAGCTCCCCGGGCAAATCGCAATCCGCTTCATTTGTTTCACTCCTCAATCGATGCATACTCATAAAAGCTGATGGTGATCACCTCTGAGTATCGCTGTTCTTTAATTCGTTCAAGTCGTCCGATACGCTCCGGCAATGTCACGTCACTCCCGTGTTCACAGACGATGACACCAACGTCGATCAACATGTCAGCTTCATCAATCAAACGTAAGAAAGCCTCGTGCTCTTCCGCATGATACGGGGGATCCATAAAGATCAGCTTAAACTGTTCCTTCTGTGCGCGAAGCTGTTCGAGCACCGCCTTGGCGTCTTGACGATACACGTTCGCCTTCTTTTCGTAGTGGGTCGCCCGCAAGTTTTCTTGAATCGTTTGCACGGCTTTCGGTTGACGGTCGACAAACACCGCTTCGTCACACCCTCTCGACAACGCCTCGATGCCAAGTCCACCACTGCCCGCATAGAGGTCTAACGCTTTCCCACCAGAAAAATAGGGTCCAATGATGTTGAATAACGATTCCTTTACTTTATCTGTTGTCGGCCGCGTAGCCGTTCCTGGGACCGCCTTTAAACGGGTCCCTTTTCGTTCTCCAGATATGACACGCATGTCTTTCCCTCCAGCAGAAAAGATGAAGGTGATACCACCTTCATCTTTTTGTTTATTTCGATTTTGTCTCGTACGTTTCGGAAATGAATGGACGCTCGCTACGAACGACCGCTTCCACGAACGGCAATGCCTTTACTTGTTCGAGTACGGCTTCATGACCTTCAAGGTCTGTATAAAGAAACGCATACTTCTCTCGTTTTGAGACAAAGTACAGATTCGCATAACGTCTTAACGCTTTCACTTGTTTCAAGGAATTCACGTATACGACGAAGCCAATCCGTTCATTCAACTTAGACGGCGCATCCACAACTTCCGCCTCCTCCGCAACTGCCACCACCGGAACATCCACCTTCGTCAAAGAATGGATTACCAGTCGGGACCTTGATTTTAGGAGAGACCGAATGAGCTAACAGTTCACTCACTTCCCCTAACAACTTATCCAAGCTTCGTTCCGCTTTTTTGAACGCAGCGATTTCCGGTTGGACGTCAAGACGACGTTTGATAAGATGCATCTCTTTTTTGATGCGGTCGTGGTCTGGATGGTGCTTCCCGAACCGCTGGACGTACTCATAGTCCTCTTTCATCTTCAGGAACTCGCGCTCGATTTCCTTCGCTTCTTTTGATGCGAGACGTGCCGCTTTCGTTTGAATATATGTTTGAAACGATTCGCTTGCTTCAATCAAATCGGTCAATTCTTCAGTTTGATCGAGCAGGGCAATCGTCTGTTCAGTGATTATCATACCCCTCACCCTTTCTGCCATGATTTTACCACAATTGTTTCCCTATGTAAGCAATCCACACTATAATTGAAGTTGACCGCAAGGCGTTCAATGTAGAAAGGAAGTGAATAGACGTACCCAGTGCGTCTGTATATGAAAAAAGTTTCTTTTAATATGATTCGATCAGCCGGAATCAAGACGGATTATGCGAAGCCTGAATATTATTATGATCAACTCGATAAAGTACGCGAAGCTGACCTCGTTTTGTTCCCCGAGTACTGGATGGTCAATTCCATCATTTACGGGATGAACAAAGCCATTTTTCCGTCTCCTGCGACATATCATCTCGGGCACGACAAAATCGAGATGACACGTGCCTTTAAAGCGACGTACCCTCACCGTATTCCGAAGACGCTCATTTACGGAAAAAATCCATACACGATTGAACGCGTGTTGGAAGAGTTCCACTATCCGTTCGTCGCCAAAAAAGCAAAATCTTCGATGGGACAAGGGGTATGGTTGATTAAGAACGACCAAGACTGGTTAGAGTATGTCGAAACTCACGATACGTTCTACGTCCAAGAGTTCATCCCAAATGATCGCGACTTACGAGTCATCATCATTGGTGAAGAAGTCGTCGGTGCGTATTGGCGCGTCAGTGAGGCGTTTTTGAATAACGTCGCCCAAGGAGCTAACTTCTCGTACGAAGACATTCCTGAAGACGTCGTCAAAGAAGTTCAAACGATTGCGAATACGTTGCACATCAATCACGCGGCGTTTGACGTTATCGTGACGGAAGAAGGATTCTATATCTTGGAATTCAACGTCTTTTTCGGTTCGGAAGGACTGCTCCCACTCGGGGTAAAACTCCCTCAAAAAATCGAAGAATATTTATCAAAATTAGGCGAGAATACTCCCACTTCTAAACGTTAAGGACAGGGCTTACGTGAAAGTGGGAGATGAATCGCTAGCCTGTCTTTCGGGTATAATTCCACCAAGGAGGTGAACGTCATATGGTGAAGCACAAGGGTTACAAGTTTCGGATCTATCCGACGAAGGAACAGGAAATTCTGATCGCCAAGACGATTGGCTGTTCCCGGTTCGTGTTCAACCACTTCCTGGCGAAATGGGATGAAAGCTACAGACTGACAGGGAAAGGATTGTCCTACGGTTCTTGTTCGAAAGAAATCCCTCTCTTGAAACAAGAGTTCGAGTGGCTGAAGGAGGTCGATAGCACGTCTGTCCAAACGAGCGTCAGACACCTGGCCGATGCGTTTGACCGTTTCTTCAAGAAGCAGAACGAGCGACCTCGTTTCAAGTCGAAACGAAACCCAGTCCAATCCTACAAGACGAACATCCAAGGCAATTCCCAGCTCCCCGAGGTCTCGATCGTCGGGCATCGACTCAAACTCCCGAAGCTGAAATGGGTGCGTTTCGCCAAATCGAGACAGGTCGAGGGTCGCATCCTGAGCGCCACGATCCGACGCACGGCTTCGGGCAAATATTTCGTCTCCCTGCTTACAGAGCAGGAGATCAGTGAACTGCCGAAGACCGGTTCATCGGTCGGCGTCGACGTCGGGCTGAAGAACTTTGCCGTTCTATCGGACGGCACATTGTACAAGAACGACCGTTATTTCCGTACGCTCGAGAAGAAGCTGGCAAGGGAGCAGCGCAAGTTGTCCCGTCGCCAGCGTATCGCCATGAATAAGAAGGTGAGACTCTCCGAGGCGAAGAACTACCAGAAGCAGAAGCGGAAAGTCGCCCGCATCCATGAGAAAATCGCCAACAAACGCGCCGACTTCCTGCACAAGGTGTCGACCGAGATCGTCAAAAACCACGACGTCATCGGCATCGAGACCCTGCAGGTCAAGGACATGCGGCAGGACCGCAAGTTGAGCAAGTCGATATCTGATGTAAGTTGGTCGGAGTTCCATCGCATGCTCGAGTATAAGGCCGGCTGGTACGGGAAGAACGTCGTGAAGGTCGGGAAGACCTTCGCCTCGAGCCAATTGTGTTCGAGTTGCGGCCATCGACACAAAGACGTGAAGCATCTCGGCTTGCGTGAATGGACATGTCCGAACTGCGGGGTCCACCACGACCGTGATGTGAACGCAGGACTGAACCTCAAACAAGAAGCCGAGCGCATCTTGGCTTCTTTAACCGTCGGGACGACGGGGCTAGCCTGATCAGGTTCCGACTGTTAGGTCGGATAACTCAGGAATCCCCCACCTCTAAGCGAAGCGTAGGTGGAGGTGGTTCAACTACATTAAGCTGATCAATCGTTCATCTTTTTTTCACAATTTGAACACACGTTATTCCAAGAACGTTTTTGAATATGGTATGATGACATATGAGGTTTATTCGAAAAGGGGGATTATGATGAAATTTGAGCAGTTCCACATCGAGGGAAAAGAAATCCGTTTTGGTTTGCTCGAGACGATCATGGATCATCATCATTTCATCCGTGAAGGTGCTTGGGATTATGAGCGTGCCACGTATGATATGAAATATGAGAAACAATCGACTGGCGAAACATTCTATCTTCGCTTACCTGTATACGCCATTGAAGGTCAAATCGAAGATCGTCACGCTGTTGTTAAAATGCTTACACCGATTTTAGGGAAGCATTATTATCCACACGGTGTTGAATACGATGAAGTCTTCCCAGAAGAAATCGTCCGCGACTGCGAACGTCGCCTAAAAGCACTCGCAGAAACACTAGAAGTCAAACCCCTTGCATAAGCAAAGGGGTTTCTTTTTGGGCTATATCGGAGGTTCACAGCCTTGAAGAATTCAATCTATCTTGAAAAAGAGAGTAACCTCTTATGCGCCGAAGCATCACGCATCCAGTTAAAAATGATTCATCTTCCTGATTCAATTCGTGAATTGGAACGAATGATTTTTTCTGATCAAATACAGACTCTTTATATCTCAACTTATCAAATGAAAGATAGAGATCTATTAGAGCCTCAAGCAATCAGCAATATCCGATCCCAATGGAACGAGTCATTCAGGACACACATCGTACTTTCCGATGAAGCAGATTTAGATGACTTTGAAAATGGATATTGCTTATTCGCAGAACTTTTTCATGACCCACAAAAAAATATGATATTAATCCTTTATCAAGCTCACTAATAAATACGATGATAAAACAAAGCCCACAGAAGCAAATTCGATTCTGTGGGCTTATATTAGTTAGTCGCAATAATGGTCAACGTCACATCGACCTGACCGAGCAATAAATCAAATTGGTCTCGAACGTAGCGATACAAGCGTTCCGCCTCGACGAGTGGCAAAGATGCAATGATTTGATAATCATAATGGTCTTTCGATCGAGATACGACTTTCACTTCTTTTAAGCCGAACTCAATGGCGCTACATGCGATCAAATCCTCTATCGCCCGTTCCGCGATCGTCACGTCTCCGTATGAATAGTCATTCCCAATCACAGCCATCGTATCGTTCATGGTGATCACTCCTTTTCATTCGCGAGTACTTTAACGTCCTCCATGATAGATTCGATATCAACGGGTTCATCCCCTGCTGTCGCCATCTGAGCGACGGCACGAACATCATGATGACGGTCGATGACGTACATCGTCGTCGCATGCGTCACAAGCCCGCTGTTCGCCTTCGAATAATAAAATTGCAGCTGTCGTGTGATTCGGTCAATGTCGACCTGGTCACCCGTCAACATCTTCCATCCTTCAGGCTCCGCCTGGAAAGCTTCCCCATAGTTTTTCAGTACGGGGACCGTGTCCACTTTCGGGTCGACCGTGATGGCGACGAGCTCTACGTCTGAACCGTATAAATTCTCTGCCTTCAACTCTTTCTCAAGCTTCATAAAATCACGTAGCGTGAGTGGACAAATATCAGGGCAGTTCGTATAAAAGAATGTGACAATCTTTACTTTTCCATTATCGGAATTGTACGTCTCATCATTTAATGCGTTCGTCAATGTGAACGGGGTTGGCTCTTGGATGACCGGCAAGTCATCTTCGTTAAAGAATATAAAATACACGGCTACTCCGATGACAACGAGCGTTAGGACGGTCAAACCGACCGTCATATAGCTATTCCGTTTCATACAACTCTCCCTCTCTATGGATCATCCTCCGATTATTGCGCGGAATACGTTCGTCGTTTCACCCGGGTCATAAGCCACATAGAGAAGGATATAAACCGTCACACCTGTGATTGCTGTGAAGAACCAAATCACTGATGCTTTCGGACCAATTTTACGGTGCTTTTCAATTTTGTTTTTATAACCGAGATACAAGGTGATCAAACCGAGGACACCACCTGTAGTCGCGAGCAAGATATGGAAAATCATGAAGCCGAGATAGAACGGTTTGACAGAATCCGGTCCGCCGAATGCCGTATTCCCGACAAAAATCGTGCGTGAGACGTAAAGGATAAAGAACGTCGTCGCTGCAATCGCTGCTGCCGTCATCACTTTCTTATGTTTTTCGATGTTACTGCGGTCTTTTGCGATAATCACCCATCCGATAGCGACAAGAATCGCACTGATGACGATGAATGTCACACTAATTAAGGCAAGATAGTTCATCAATGTTTCCCCTTTTGTTATGTTTAATTTTTCTCATTTGTTTCTTGCGGAGTGAAAGACATGCCTTCATCGAGCGCAAGAGATTTCGTACGGCGTACCCAACCGAAGAACGTCCAGCCGAAGAAGAAGCCGTAAACGATTTCTTGACCGAGTTTCATCAAGACGCCACCAAACCGTTGATCTTCGAGGGCACTGTTCGTCGCTCCCATGAGCGCCTCTAAGTTAATCCCCGACACGTCCCCATTCGGTAGACAGTATCCAAGTACCCTAGCGAACGTCTCCGGGTCCGTATACGCATTATATAGCGTCGTTTGACTGAAGATGATGAGCGCACAGGCTGGTGTCAACAACACCCCATTGGCGATGATATACACCATTCGTTTTAAATCGGACATGCCTTCCTCTTCGTCTGTGACGAGCGGAACGATGACCGGGTACCACATCGTCAAACTAAAGACGACTAATGCACCGTGGAAAATGCGGTGTACGCCATAGTTCGTCAAGACATAGTCAAATACGACCGGCATGTGATAAATCGAGAATAATGCGTTGAATAAAATGAGCGCGATGAGTGGCTTTGTTAAAAACTTAAACGTTGGCCCAATAAATTTAAAGCTAAGTACTTTTTCAAACACCCAGTACGGTAGACCATAAACGACGAGTGCCGGTGCCAAAATATAGACGAGCACCATTTGGAACATATGCACCGATAAAATGATATGTGCCAACACATCGATTGGACTTCCGAAACCGATATAATACAAGACAATCGCAAACAACATACTAAACTTTTGTAATAACGTGGTCGAGGCATATCCTCGCTTCGCCATTCTCTCTGTCACGACGGCGTATAACACATAAATCCCGACCATGAGCAATCCGAACAGCGGACTCCATAACGTGAGCCAATCAAATTGATTGAGCAGCTCCGACGTATTCCAGAGCATCCGTTCACCCCTTTTCTTTCTCTCCCTAACCTTTGAAACCGTTCACTTCAAGATTACTATTCATTCATTTTTGAAGTAAAGGAAAAAGGACCGAATCATCCGTGTTTCCACAGATGTTCAATCCTTTGTCACAATTACCAAATGAGTAAGCGTAATGCCGCGACCGTGATGATGGCGACGAAGATGCCTAACCACATCATGCCGACGATCCATGTGTTCCCACGGTTATTCATATGCATGAAAATATACAACTGTAGGAAGACTTGAATGACCGCCAAGATGATTAAGAAACCACCTGCTGCCCAGACTGGCATCAGTTCCGCATAGACGGCACCGAATGCCACGAACGTGAGTAAAATCATCATGGCGAAGCTGATCAACTGAAGTTGATACTCGCGCTTCGATTCTGCTTTTACTTCAAGCTCTAATTGTTTGTGCGATTCGTTCATTGCTCGTTTTTCCATTTTAGTTCACCATCCCTAAGAGGTAGACGATTGAGAAGATGAAGACCCAAACAACATCGATGAAGTGCCAGTAAAGACTTGATACATAAAACTTCGGTGCGTTGTACACATCGATTGGACGGTTCCAGTTACGAATCAAGAGTGTCGTGATCCAAAGGAGACCGAACGTAACGTGCGCGCCGTGGAAGCCGACCAACGTGTAGAAGGCTGAACCAAATGCGCTCGACGTGAACGTGTGACCGATGTGGTAGTAGTGAATGAACTCGTAAATCTCAGCACCAAGGAATCCTGCACCAAGAAGGAGCGTCACAATCAACCAAAGCTTCATACGCCCTGGATTGTTTGCTTTCATGTTCATCATCGCAAGGACACTTGTCAGTGAACTTGTGAGGAGGAGCATCGTCATGATGAAGACGAGCTCCATTTCGAAAATGTTATACGAGCGTAACTCCTCTGGCGCACCAGAGTTCAAGAGACCAACGTACGTTCCAAAGAGCGAGGCGAAGAGGACTGTCTCTCCACCAAGGAAGAACCAGAAGGCCACATATTTATTTTTCCCTTCCAGTGTTGCTTTCTCTGGATTGGCCGGGATACCGGTCACTGGGTGTTTTTCTACTGCATGTGCCATTTATTGTTCTCCTTTCTCACGAATCGCTTTCAAGTCAGCTTCGACTTGTGACTTCGGAATGTAGTAGCCGTGATCGTCAATCCAAGAACGTAGGAACATCGAGACGAACGTCATCGCTAATCCAAATCCAATCAATGACCAACCGACAACTGTGTTATCCATCTGGAAGATGGCACCGAGTCCTGCGATAAAGAGGCCGAGTGACATGAAGAACGGAATGAGCGAGTTGTTCGGCATGTGGATGTCCGAAACTTCTTCAGCGACTGACACGCGTTTGTTGCCTGCCATTTTCTCGAGCCAGAACGTATCAAGTCCTTTAACGAGTGGCGTTTGTGCAAAGTTGTACTCCGGAGTCGGAACAGGAAGTGTCCACTCAAGCGTACGTCCATCTCCCCAGTGATCTGGTTTGACGCGTTCTTTTGACAAGAAGGCTTTCACGACAGCGATGAGTAAGACAATCGTTGATACACCCATGAAGAATGCTCCGGCTGTCGAGAGCAAGTTAAGTGTATCCCAACCTTGACCACCGAGGTACGTGAAGACTCGACGTGGCATACCGAACAATCCGAGGAAATGTTGCGGGAAGAACGTCAAGTGGAAACCGATAAAGAACAACCAGAACTGCCAGTATCCAAGCTTTTCAGAAAGGGCTTTTCCGAACATAAGTGGGAACCAGTAGTAAAGACCTGCGAAGAGACCGTATACAACCCCACCTACGATAACGTAGTGGAAGTGAGCGACAACGAAGTAGCTGTCGTGGTACTGATAGTCGGCCGGTGCGACTGAAAGCATAACCCCTGTCATCCCACCAACGAGGAATGAAGGAATGAACGCGACTGAGTAAAGCATCGCCACGTTGAATTTAATTTGACCGCCCCACAGAGTGAAGAGCCAGTTAAAGATTTTAACACCGGTCGGTACGGCGATCGCCATCGTCGCAACAGCGAAGATCGAGTTCGCAACTGGACCAAGACCGACTGTGAACATGTGGTGAACCCAAACCATGAATCCAAGGAAACCGATGAGCATTGTCGCGAAGACCATCGTCGTGTAACCGAAGAGGCGTTTACGCGCAAATGTTGGAATGATTTCCGAGAAAATACCGAATGCCGGTAAGATCAAAATGTATACTTCCGGGTGACCGAAGATCCAGAAAAGGTGTTCCCAGATGACAACGTTCCCACCAAGTGCTGGGTCGAAGTATGCGGCTCCAAAGAGTCGCTCGAACATCAACATGAACAATCCGACCGTAAGTGGCGGGAATGCGAAGACGATCAATGCCGATGCAACGAAAGTCGTCCATGTGAAGAGCGGCATGCGCATGAGCTTCATACCTGGCGCACGCATGTTCAAGATGGTGACGAGGAAGTTAATCCCGGCCATCAATGAACCGAAACCTGAAATCTGAAGACCGAGGGCGTAGAAGTCTACCCCTGTTGCTTCCGGTTGTGTCGAAAGTGGAGCGTAAGCTGTCCAACCTGCGTTCGGTGCTGCTCCGAAGAACCAGCTCAAGTTAAGCATGACTCCACCGAAGAAGAACAACCAAAAACCTAATGAGTTGATGAATGGGAACGCGACGTCGCGTGCCCCGATTTGAAGTGGTACGACGGCGTTCATGAAACCGAATAGCATCGGCATCGCCGCTAGGAAGATCATCGTCGTTCCGTGCATCGTAATCAATTGGTTAAACGTTTCACCGCTGACGAAATCGTTCATTGGTTTAACGAGTTGCCAACGAATCAGTAATGCTTCAATTCCACCGAGAAGGAGGAAGAAGATTCCTGAGAACAAATACAAAATACCGATTTTTTTGTGGTCAACCGTCGTAATCCAATCCATAATGCCATTGTATTTACGCGATTGCTGCATTGCAGTGGTCTGTGCCACGTGAAATCCCCCTTTTCCCGTTAGTCAATCTTCTGCTCATACAAGAAGTCAACGAGTGCGTCTAATTCTTCGTTGCTGATTTGACCTTCATTGAAACCTGGCATGAGAGCCCCTTGTTTCTTATCTTGCGGGTTACGAATCCACTCTTTCAAGTTGTCCTCGTTGTTTTCGAGGTAACCTGCGAGCCATTCGCGATCGCCGAAGTTCGTTAAACTTGGTGCAACTTTACCGCCGCCGTGACAGCTCAAGCAGCTTTCGACATACACGGCTTCACCTGTCGTCAAGTTCGTGTTGTCTGCGACGAGTTTCTCACCGTTCTCGTCTTGCTTGGCTTTCATGTCAGCGAGCCATTGATCGTATTCTTCTTGCTCGAGCGCGATGACTTTAAAGTCCATAAGGGCATGTGACGGACCGCAAAGCTCTGCACATTTCCCGTAGTAAGTACCTGGTTCATTTGCATGTAACCACATTTCGTTATCAAGTCCTGGGTTCGTATCTGTTTTACCAGATAAAGCTGGTACCCAGAATGAGTGAATGACATCTTTTGATGTCAAGTTGATGCCGACTCGTTTTCCAACTGGGATGACGAGTTCTTGACCTGTGACAACACCTGCTTCTGGATATTCAAATTCCCACCAGTACAAGTTTGCTGTAACGTTGATTTCTTCTTCTTTTTTCGCTTCTTTCGCTTTCGCGAGTTCGACAGTCGTCGTGATTGTCGGAACAGCGAGAATGATGAGAAGGATAATCGGAACGACTGTCCAAATCATCTCAAGTGTACTGCTACCTTCAACTTGTTTCGGAATCGATTCATCTTTCCGACGGAACTTCATGAGCACGTACACGTAAATGACCGATACGATGATGAGTACGAAGAGCATGATCGCCAAACTGATGAGAATGATGCGGAGCTGAAGCTCAGCGCCTTCTCCCATCGGCTTCAATGCAGACAATCCCTCTTGACCGCAACCTGACAACAGGACTGCGAACATCATCATCGGGACGATGCCAAACAGAAGCTTCTTAAATGATTTCACAACAATCCCCACTTTCTCCCAAAATGATGTGTAATGGTTTTCTATATAGTGAGTGCAATCATCAGAGTGCTGTCAAAATCAGCGCGATAATCCACACGACTAAATAAATTAATGAATAGAAGAACATTTTGTTTGCCCACTTAATTTCGTCCTCGGCATTGAATCCTTTCAATCCGAGATACAACCAGTAGCCCCCTAAACCGGCTGCGACTGTCAAGTAAACAAGACCGTAATGCATAAATAAGAGCGATGCCGGAATCAGCGTCGCAATCCACCAGATGATTTGCCGTTTTGTGATGGCAAATCCGTTCACGACCGGAAGCATCGGAATGCCTGCCGCTCGATACTCTTCCGTCCGTCGCATAGCGAGCGCTAAGAAGTGAGGTGGTTGCCATAAGAACATGACAAGGAACATGAGCCACGCATCGATATGAAGTGCCGGGTCGAGCGCTGCCCAACCGATGAGCGGTGGAACGGCTCCCGAAATACTACCGACGACCGTATTGAGCGTACTCGTACGCTTCAGCCACATCGTATAAATCACGACATAAAAAAATGCCCCGATTAAACCGAATACAGCGGCGACGTACGATACAAGGAGCAATAACAGAGTTCCTAACGCAAGTTGTGTCAATCCGAGGAGTAAAATCTTCTCCCCTGAAATCTTGCCGTTTACACTCGGTCGATTGTCCGTACGATCCATTAAGTAATCGATATCTCGGTCCACAAAGTTGTTTAGGTAACAACTCCCCGAAATCACGAGTGCGCTTCCTAACATCGTTAATAAGAGCTGTGGCCAAACTTCAAACAAATAAAGGACTGGCGTATCGCTCTGATACGTCGCTGCCACGAAGAAACCTGCAAACACCAACATCAAGTTGGCGCGAACGATTCCCATTTTCGCTAAGGCGACGTAATCTCGGAATGACGTTGACTCTGTATATTCTACATCTACAGTCATTCCTGGGTTGACTTTTGTCATACTGACCCCCCCACATAATCACGAAATCCTCGCATTCTCTTCACAGAAAAAACACAATATGAACAAAATACACTTAACTCTCTACAAAGATACCATATTTTTTTATAAAATACGCCCTTTATGCTTGTAAAATAGCGAGTTTTTTGTGTCAATAGTGTGATATTTGTCACACCTTATGTGCCTTACTAATATTAGAATAACGTTTTTGATAACGATTGCAAGCTTTTCCATTTCGTTTTTTGAACGGAAAGCCGTATAATAAGTATGGCGAAAAAAATATAAATAAACAAGGTACATTTTTAACGGATTTTGATTAGAAGCAGGTGGTATTGCATGCATAAAAAACTCGCGTTTTTCTCAGGGTTTGTCACCCTCGGAATGATGCTTGTCCTCATCATGGGTGGAACCGTGACGAAGACAGACTCAGGGGATGGTTGTGGAACAGACTGGCCACTCTGTCACGGTAAGTTGATTCCGACCAATCCAAGTGTTGAGACGATGATCGAGTACAGTCACCGCGTCGTCTCGGGAATCGAAGGTCTCTTGATCATCGCACTCGCCATTTGGACGTTCATCGCGGTCAAACATCGTGTCGATGTAAAAATCTTTGCGTTTCTTGCATTTATCTTTATGCTCATCCAATCGATCATCGGAGCAGGGGCGGTTATTTGGCAACAATCAGATGCCATCTTGGCCCTTCACTTCGGGATTTCTCTCGTCTCGTTCGCATCGCTACTCATTTTGACGATTCTGTTATTCGAAGGTGACCGAGAGCATAAAGTCGTATCTAAACGGTTGAGAGCCCACCTTTACGGTCTTTCGATTTACACGATGATCGTCGTGTACACAGGAGCCTATGTCCGTCACCTCGGTGCTACATACGCTTGTGTCGGTTGGCCGATTTGTGAACAAGAAGTGTGGACGTTTGAGTCTTATGTTCAAATGGGTCACCGTGTGATGGCTGGACTACTTGTCTTGTACACGTTGTATGTCCTCTATCTTGCTCGAAAAGAGATGAATCGATTAATCGAACGCGGCATGATGGCGTCCCTTTTCTTCATTCTTCTTCAAGTCGGGACTGGCGCATGGATCGTACTCGGCGGGCATGCCACATATGTGCCGCTCCTCCATGCATTCTTGATCACTTGTTACTTCGGCATCCTGTCCTATCTCGCTTACCACGCGTACCGTTCGACGGACCGACAAAGTGTTTCACAATTAAAAGACATGAACGGATAAGTAAGTAAAAAAGCGCCGAGGCGCTTTTTTGTTTACAATTCCTTAAATCGTTCGAGGGCACGCTCTCGCGCTTCTTTATGATCGACGAGCGGCATCGCATAATTGTCTCGCTCTGACGGGTCCGGAAAATGAATCGATTTGTCTGTCACATGTTTCAGCTCAGGCACATACTTCCGGATGAACGTCCCATCTGGGTCGAACCGTTCAGATTGCGTCGTCGGATTGAAGATTCGGAAATACGGAACCGCGTCCGTCCCGACCGAGGCGGCCCATTGCCAACCCCCGATATTCGAAGAGGCCTCGTAATCAATCAACTTTCGTTCAAAATACCGTTCCCCTTTCCGCCAATCAAGAAGAAGGTGTTTCGTCAAGAAAGATGCGACAATCATGCGTAGGCGGTTGTGCATCCATCCGGTCTCATTCAATTGACGCATCGCTGCATCGACAATCGGATAACCCGTCTCCCCGTTACACCACTTTTCGAACTGCTCCTCATTGTCTTCCCATTCGAGCGATTTGTATTTGTCATTGAACGGTTGATCTTTCAATCCTTTGAACTTCGCCATCACCATATAATAAAATTCGCGCCACAACAGTTCGTCGTAATACGTGTCGCGTCCTTTAGATTTTCTGGCGGCCAGCACCTGCTCGGTAATCGTACGAATCGATAATACACCGGTCCGTAAGTATGGGGATAACCGGCTCGTCCCGGCAATGCTCGGGATGTCACGTTTTTCATCATAATCGACCATCCGATCATTGACGAAGCGCGTCAACCGCTTCTTCGCCTCGGTCTCCCCTAGCCCTTTCCACTCTCGCTCACAGCGTTTGAACAAGTCTTTCAGTTCACTCGGCTGCTCGTTTTTCGAGCTGATGAAATCCGTTAACCGATTGATATCGACATCGTACGGTTTCGGCGGTTGCTCAGCATAAGCCGCTTTTTTGAACGGGGTGAACACTTTATACGGGTCTCCACTCTTCGTACTGAACGCATCGGGATGAAACAGATGCCGGTCAAGGAGTCGTACGACTTTCACGTCTTCACCAAGTGCCTCGATGACACGGTCGTCTCGCTGTTTGAACGGTTCTACATACTCCGCATTGAAATATAGAGCATCTATCTCCCCGAGCTGTTCCACGAAATCCTTCTCCGTTTCCGCGACGAGCACTCGAAGCCCCAACCCTTTTGTTTCCAAATCATCCATAAACGTTCGCATCGTCGAGAAGAAATAATCGTGACGGACTTCGAACGGGTCACAATATTTCGGGTTTAGCCAAAAGACGAAAGCGAGGTCATCCCCCTCTTCCATATCGTTCAGCGCCCGGTGAAGCATATGATTATCGGTCAATCTAAAATCCGATCGAAACCAACATACTCGTTTCATCATTCCCACTCCCATCTACAAAAAAGAAGCATAGCGAACTATGCTTCTTTTGATTATACAAATTCAATCAACAAGTCGTCACTTTGTATTGTGTCGCCTTCTTTAATATGGATGGCTTTGATCTCGCCATCTTGTGCTGCCTGAATCGTCGTTTCCATCTTCATCGCTTCCGTGACGAGTAGCTGCTCTCCACGATGAACACGACTTCCTGGTTCGACCAACACTTTCAAAACAGAGCCTGGCATCGAGGCACCGACTTGTTTCGGGTTCGAACGGTCCACTTTCGGACGGCTTGTTGTCGCGGATTTGACGTTCACGTCTTTAATCTCAATCTCACGCGGTACGCCGTTCATCTCATAAGAGACGAGACGAATGCCATCTTCGTTTGCCGCACTCACTTGTACGAGCTTGATGATCAACGTCTTCCCTGTCTCGATCTCCACTTGAATCGTCTCACCGACGTTTAATCCGTAGAAGAACGTCAACGTGTCGAGGACAGATACGTCACCGTACGTCGTCGTATGTTTAACATAGTCTTCGTATACTTTTGGATAGAGCGCGTGGGCAAGAAGCTCAAAGTCTGTGACCGGTCGTTCAAACTTCTCGAACAACTCTTGGCGTGCTGATTCAAAGTCATATGGCTTGATCAGTTTACCAGGACGAACGTTCAGCGGCTCCTCCCCTTTTAAGATGACTTGTTGGACATCTTTCGGGAAACCGCCAGGAGGTGTACCTAACTCGCCGCGCATCATCTCGACGACCGAGTCTGGGAAGTCGAGTTGATGGCCACGCGTCATCACATCCTCTTCTGTCAAGTTGTGCTGCACCATGAAGAGCGCCATGTCACCGACGACTTTTGAAGAAGGGGTAACCTTGACGATATCGCCGAACAACATGTTGACACGGGCATACATTGCCTTCACTTCACCCCAACGGTCTCCAAGCCCGACTGCTTTCGCTTGTTGCTGAAGGTTCGAATATTGACCACCTGGCATCTCGTGTTCGTATACAGACGGATGTGGTGCGCGCATATCACTTTCGAACGGTTCGTAGTTATGGCGCACGTCTTGCCAGTAATCACTGATCACTTCGTATTGTTTCGGATCAATCTTCGGTTGACGTTCGTGGTGGTTGAGCGCGTAGACTAAACTTCCACCTGAAGGTTGCGACGTCATTCCTGACATCGAACTTGCGGCAACGTCGACGATATCGACACCAGCATCCGTCGCACGTGCGTAAGTGAAGATTCCGTTACCTGAAGCATCGTGTGTATGCAAGTGAATCGGTAAATCGACCGCATCTTTCAATGCTGACACGAGCGCATAGGCTGATTCCGGTTTCAATAACCCGGCCATATCTTTAATGGCTAGAATATGGGCACCACTCGCCTCAAGTTTTTTCGCAAGGTCAATGTAGTACGGAAGATGGTATTTCGGACGGTTGCCGTCATACAAGTCACCTGTATAACAAATCGCCGCCTCCGCTACTTTCCCTGTCGGTAGCGTTGCATCGATTGCCAATTGAATCGACTCTAAGTTGTTAAGACTATCGAAGATTCGGAATACGTCGACTCCTGCATACGCTGCTTCATGCACAAACTTCTCAATGACGTTGTCCGCATAGTTTTTATAGCCGACCGCGTTCGCACCGCGAAGCAACATTTGAATCAAGACGTTCGGCATCTTCTCACGAAGTTTCATGAGACGTACCCATGGGTCTTCAGACAAGAAGCGGTAGGCAACATCGAACGTCGCCCCACCCCATGCTTCGACTGAGAACAATTCTGGCATCAACTTGCTTGTCGGCTCTGCGATATTGAGAATGTCTTGCGTCCGCATGCGCGTCGCGAGCAATGACTGGTGCGCATCTCGCATCGTCGTATCCGTCAATAACAGTTCCGGTTGACGCTTGATCCAGTCAGCCAGGCCGTCTGGACCGAGTTCCGTCAAGATTTGTTTCGTTCCCGGTTTTGCTTCTGTCGGTAGGTCTTGTGGGATACGTACCGAGCGGCTGATCGGTTTGTCTTTCAGACCGACTCCTGGGAATCCGTTCACTGTCACATCGCCGATATAGTTCAACAACTTCGTCCCACGGTCTTTTCGTTTCGGGAAGACGAACAGTTCTGGCGTCTCATCGATGAATGACGTGTTGTAGTCCCCATTGATGAAGTTCGGATGTTTCATGACGTTAATCAAGAACGGGATGTTCGTCTTGATTCCACGAATCCGGAACTCGTTCAAGTTTCGGACCATTTTCGAAGCGGCTTGTTCGAATGTCATGCCGTGTGTCGACAGTTTTACGAGAAGCGAGTCGTAGTACGGTGAAATTTCTGCACCGACGTACGCGTTTCCGCCGTCAAGACGGACGCCAAAGCCGCCTGGAGAACGGTATGCCATGATTTTCCCTGTATCCGGCATGAAGTTGTTCCCTGGGTCTTCTGACGTGACACGTGATTGAATCGCATAACCTAGAAGTTTAATGTCCTCTTGCTTCGGCATTTGAATCAGATCACCGTGAAGCGACTCTCCTTGTGCGATCATCAATTGCGTTTGGACAATATCAAACCCTGTGACCATCTCCGTGATCGTATGCTCAACTTGGACGCGTGGGTTTACTTCGATGAAGTAGAATGATTCATCTTCCGTCACTAAAAATTCGACCGTACCGGCGTTGACGTATCCGACGTGACGCATGAGTTGGACCGCTGCATCACAAATCGCTTGACGTGATTCTTCAGACAATGTCACACACGGTGCCACTTCGACGACCTTTTGATGTCGGCGCTGCACCGAACAGTCACGCTCGAACAAGTGAACGATGTGACCGTGCTCATCTCCGAGAATTTGGACCTCGATGTGCTTCGGACGTTCGACTAATTTTTCTATGTACACTTCATCAGAACCAAATGCTTGTTTCGCTTCCGATTTTGCACGTTCAATCAAATCTTTCATTTCCGCTTCTGTACGGATGACACGCATCCCGCGTCCTCCGCCGCCCATCGATGCTTTGACCATGAGTGGGAAGCCATGCTCGTTCGCAAACGCTTCAGCATCTTCATACGATGTGAGTGGGCCGTTCGAGCCTGGGATGACAGGAAGACCTGCAGCAATCGCACTCTGACGCGCCCGCACTTTGTCCCCGAACGCATGCAAGTGCGACTCGTGTGGACCGACAAAGATGATGCCCTCTTCACGGCAACGTCGAGCGAGGTCAATGTTTTCTGAAAGGAAACCATATCCCGGGTGAATCGCGTCACTGCCTGACTCCTTGGCGATGCGAATTACACCTTCGATATCGAGATACGCATCAATCGGCTTCTTATCGAGTCCTACCAAGTAAGCTTCATCGGCTTTAAAGCGATGTAACGAACCGCTATCCTCTTGTGAATAGACGGCTACAGTCCGAATGCCTAACTCAGTTGCCGCTCGAAATACGCGAATGGCAATCTCCCCACGGTTTGCAACAAGTAACTTTTTAATTGGTTTCAAATGAAATCCCCCCGTTAATAAATTTTAAATGTTTCTTACCTAACCACATGAAGCGATGAACGTTGAACGTTCTCTTCGGACTTCACCCGAATTTCTTCTCGTCGTGTCGCTTCTCGATGACGGTTACGCATCGAGATACTACTAAGTACCCCGAGAACACCCATCATCATGATCAGCGATGTTCCCCCATAACTGACCAGCGGCAAGGTCACTCCTGTCCCTGGGAACCAACCAGACATCGCACCGATATTGATGGCTGTTTGAATGATGATTTGTGATGCAATCCCAAACGAGACGAACATCGCAAAATGACTATCCGCATGATTGGCAATATGAATCGCGCGAAACGCGATAAAGAAGAGCAGTACCAAAACCGTCAGCACACCGAAGAACCCTAACTCTTCAGCAATGATCGACATGATATAGTCGGTTTCAGGTTCTGGTAAATATCCATACTTTTGAAAACTGTTCCCGAGTCCGACGCCGGTCAATCCACCATGTACGATCGAGATGATCGACATGAGCAACTGATGACCGTAACCTTCCGGGTCCATGAACGGGTTGAACACGACCTCAATCCGGCTTCGTTGATTCTCGGAGAAGATTGTCGTGAACAATAAGAACACAGCACCAACCCCGGCTAAAATCCCTGGAATCAAAATTCGAAGGGGTGCCCCGACTCCGAACCACATGAGAAGCATGATGGAACCGAGGACGAATAATCCCCCCATGTCCGGTTGTCCATTGATGGCGATGGCGTAGAACGAGAAGTAAAAAAGAACCGGTACTAAGAAGAAGGCTCCGATTTGAGCGCGCCATCCTTTTTTCACAATGGCAGCCCGAGCGAGACGACCCGGTAGTCCTTTTAACTCATTATTCCATAGCTCGTGGTAATAGTTCGCAAGCAGTATGATGAGAACGAATTTGGCAATCTCGACAGGTTGAATGGTAAATCCGCCGATGATGAGCCAAGCCCGTGCACCATTCAATGGTGGCATCGCCCAGGTGACAAATAGTAAGATGACCGAGACCGCATAGAGACTGAGTCGAATGCCTTTCTTCCGAAACATCTCATAGCGGAACAACGTCGCAATCAAGTAAACAAAGATCCCGATTCCTACGTAGACGAGCTGGCGATAGAATAAGCTACTATTCGCATAGTCCCCACGATTCCAAACGCTCGCACTGTAAATCATGATCGAACTGATCCCGACGAGTAAGAGCACTGACAAAAACAACGCAAAATCAAAATACCGAAACCGTGTTTTCATGTATTCACTTCCTTATGTAAAACAATCCGACAACCTTTATAAAAAAATACTCAAACAGCGCCACTTGCACAGTTTGAGTATAAGGTTCATAATTCTGAAGCTTCTGCCAAAGCAGACAACTTTTGTTCCAATGAATCGAGCAGTCCTTTACCTTCAATGTCTGAAATGAGTCCAAGACGAACCGCAAAATCAATTTGGCGCGATAGTCCAAACATATGTGTATCAAGCACCTCTTCATAAAGCGGGCACTTCGGCATTTTTAGGTTTTCTAACTGCACTTCAATCAGACAACGGATTTTTTCAGCATCCGCCTCGAGTAACTGAAGCGCTTGCTCCCGTTGGATTGCAGCCAAATTTGTCGCCACTACGACCCCTCCTCCGTACGATGACAGACTGTTTGTCATAACTCAACTGTACATTATCTTTCATCATAATTCAATGTACAGTATGGATGATTGCGACATTCTTCCTCTTTTCCATTTTAAGAGAAAGAGCGCTATAATGAAACGTGTAATGTGTATAAAGGGGGATGTAAGCATGATTTTTCCACTAGACGGAGCGGTTCGTCACAGTTTGACGATCGATCCGACCGTATGGATTTTTGACGACCGCAAACGAAAGATTGAAGAATTGGACTCGGTGACAGAGAGTGACCGTGAGGCCTACTATGCGAAAATGGGGAAAGCATGGGACGATGGTCTATCGCAAGGAACAAGAATCGACCACAATAAGCCGATGTCTCGTCAAGATAAGGACGCAGCTTTGCGCGATTCGTTCGCGATGCCGCTCTCGCCATTTTTGAACAATGCCGAACCTGTTGATTTGGCCACGCATGTCCGTTTTTACGGCGAAACGGTGTTGACGCTGTCGCTTAGCGAAGCATCGCGCGTTTACTTACAATTTTCAAAAGACGGGAAAGTACTCGCTGACGGACCGGTCTATGTATTATATGAAGATCAGATCATCCGCCAAGTGAACCACATCACTGTACTGAGCAATCAATGAGAAGGGACTTCCCTTCTCATTTTTTGGACTTTTTAGTTCATAAAGTGTAATATGTAGTGTATTGACTACAAATGAATAAGAAAGGTCGTGACGCTTACGATGCCTTTATGGAAACGAAATTTAATAGTTGTTTGGATCGGTAGCTTCTTGACCGCCGCTTCAATGAGTCTCGTCCTCCCCTTCCTGCCGTTGTTTATTGAACAACTCGGGGTAAAGGACCCTGACCACGTCGTCACGTGGTCGGCGATCGCGTTCGGGGCGACGTTCCTCGTGGCCGCCATCGTCTCCCCGATGTGGGGACGTCTGGCTGACCAAAAAGGGAGAAAGTTGATGCTTATCCGAGCAAGCCTCGGAATGGCCATCGTGATGTTTCTCATTAGTTTTGTGCAAGACGTGTATCAACTGGTCGGGTTGCGTTTACTCATGGGTGCCGTTTCTGGATTTATCTCAGCCGGTATCACCTTAGTCGCTTCCCAAACCCCAAAAGAGAAAAGTGGCTGGGCGCTCGGTACCTTGTCGACCGGTGGAATCACCGGTGGTCTACTCGGTCCGCTCATCGGCGGACTGCTTGCAGACTGGATTGGGCTTCGATCCGTTTTTCTCTTTACCGGAAGTGCACTCTTCCTAACATTCCTAATCACGCTCTGGTTCGTAAAAGAAGACTTTGTCCCAGTGAAACGGGAAGAACTCGCTTCAATGAAGTCCATTTTCGCCTCATTGCGGCATCCGCAATTGATTGTCGGGTTGTTTGTGACAACGTTCCTCATCCAGTTCTCAACACAATCAATCGGACCACTCTTGACGTTATATGTACGTGAATTAAATCCGCATACGACCGCACTTGCCTTCATGGCAGGGATTGTCGCATCTGCCCCCGGGCTCGCCGCTCTCTTTTCGGCGCAGCGTCTCGGACGATTATCGGACCGATACGGGGCAGAACGGATCTTATTTTGGGCACTGCTACTCTACAGTTTATTCTTAATCCCGCAAGCATTCGTCACCTCGACGACCCAACTCATTCTGTTACGCTTCGGGATTGGATTTGCGACCGCTGCGTTGATGCCATCCGTTCAGTCATTGCTGCGACAGCATACACCAACCGCTGCAACCGGAAGGATCTTTTCCTATAATCAGTCCGCTCAGTTCATGGGAAATCTACTCGGACCGCTATTTGGATCCCAAATCGTGGCACACTTCGGATTTTCCGCACTGTTCATCGTCACAGGATTGATCATGATTTCAAACGCCTTTTTAGAACGGACGAACGTCCAATCGCTACAACTCGATACAAAATAACGCCGAGAAGATGCGAAGGGATTTAAAAACCTCCTCTTCATCTGAGCTTAAACAGATAAAGGGTGCTTGAATCGATTTATGTCGGGGCAATCGCCCTTTTTTCGTTGGATGTATCCCATCTATTCTATGTAAGACCATTGGCATAACTAATATCGCTTGCACAGCTCGATGTCAAAGATGTTTATCATGACAGAAAGGAAGTGACAGCTACATGCAGAATATGATGTAAGTGCTTTTGAAAGGAGAACGTTTAAATGAATTCAGCATACTCACAATTCGTTTCGTATGTCAGTGAAATCAAAGAGCTAAATCAAAGTAGTGCCTCCGCACTCATAGTCATTCAAAACAATAAAATCGTGTTGGAGCACTATGATGGACATCACTCAAATATTGAATCGGAACCTATAGATGTGAATTCCATGTTCAATGTCGCGTCGGCTCGAAAAAGCTATTTGGGATTAGCCGTCGCCTATGCGTGGATAAGCCTGCCTATATGGGTGGAAAAGACATGACGATTAAAGCGGTCGCAGAC
>NZ_JAPEHX010000060.1:0-18152 GCF_028823655.1 Exiguobacterium sp. B2(2022)
TCCAAAGAATTTGATATAGCTCTTAAATTGACGAAGCTTGCGCTTCATTCAAAAAATGTAAAACTTTTTTTTGCCTCATCGTTCAGTTTTCAAAGTTCGTCTGCCGCTCTTGGCGACTTTAATATCTTACCAAGTGAAGAACAAAAGGTCAATCACTTTTTAAAATATTTTTTATTTTGTTTGTCGCTTATCTCGGCGACGTCTATTAATATATCAGTAAAACTTTAACCACGCAACCCTTTTATTAAAATAGTTTTAAGAAATTTATTAAATTATGCTTTAACCACTCACACTATATTTTTTTCTTCATTATATAGGGTTAAAAATAAAATAAGGCGAGCCAACGGCTTCGCCTTATGAACGGAGAGACGATAAGGATACATTTCGTTTTTTCGCCTCTTTCAAATAGAAGAAGTAAAGAGCTTCCGCTTGCTTCACTTGAGCCGCTAATTCTCCTGTATCTTCGATGCTCACTTCAAGCATACGACGTTTCGACTCAAACTTAGCTTTCGCTTCCATCAACTCAGTCAGTAGTCGTTGATCGTAATCACCTTTTAACGACTTACGAAACCATTTCATAATTCTCTTCTACCTTCCATCGCTCGAGACAATGTCACTTCATCCGCATACTCCAAATCTCCACCGACGGGCAAACCATGCGCGAGACGAGTTACACGGATTCCTGTCGGCTTAAGTAAGCGTGATAAGTACATCGAAGTCGCTTCTCCCTCAATGTTCGGGTTCGTCGCTAAGATCACTTCTTGAATCGACTCGTTCTCTTGTAACCTCGTCAGCAAGCTTGAAACGTTAATATCCTCTGGACCAATCCCCTCCATTGGACTTATGGCTCCATGAAGAACATGATATTTCCCTCTGTACTCTCTCATTTTCTCCATGGCAATCACGTCTCTTGAATCTTGAACCACACAAACTACCGTTTCATCCCGATGTGAGTCTTTACAGATTGCACAAGGATCAATATCTGTAATGTGACCGCAAACGGTACAATATTTGATGTCCCGTTTCGCACTGACAAGAGACTTCGCAAACGTTAATACATCGTCTTCTTCCATATCTAATACATGGAACGCCAAACGCACTGCAGTTTTCGGACCGATTCCGGGTAGTTTCGTAAAACTCTCAATCAATCGTCCAATGGCTTCAGGGTATTGCAACTCGCATCGATCCTTTCTTCACTTAAAAGCCTGGGAGGTTCATACCTTGTGTGAAACGTCCCATCTTATCATTCACAAGCTGATCAGCTTGCTTCATCGCATCATTAATTGCTGCTAAGACGAGATCCTGCAACATATCTACATCTTCCGGGTCGACGACATCTTCTGCAATGATGACATCTAAAACCTCTTTATGACCGCTGACGACAACTTTTACCATGCCGCCTCCTGCAGTACCTTCTACTGATAACTCTTTTAGTTCTTCTTGAGCTTTCGCCATATCTTTTTGCATCTTTTGCATTTGTTTCATCATGTTATTCATATTTCCCATTCCACGCATTCAGAGCGCCTCCCTTATGTTTCTTCGATTTCAACGACATCGCCAAAACGTTCCATCGCCTGTGCAACCAACGGGTCTTCAGTTTCTGGTTCTTCGACTCGTTCTGTCCGCTCTGCTTGTTTTTGAAGGATGAACTCATTCTTCAGTTCATTCCAATCCGTTTCAAGCACCGCCATAATTTCACGACGAATCCCCGTAACTTCAAATAACGCCTGCTCGATTACATCACGCGTACGACCATTCGAACTCACTTGTTCATAGTGCCATGTCATTCCATCTTTAAATTGTACCAGTAAGGTGTCACTTGCACAAAGGACAGCCTCACTTTCATAGAAGAGTGCGAAGATTGGACCATCCTGTATCCGGATATTCGTCATGATGTCGCCCCAACTATCGCGAATCGCATTCAAATGCTGCCGCTCAGCTCGCTGAAGTAATTGGCGAATCCGCTCTTTCGGCACTCGGATTTGTGTTCGTTTCGGAGCAGGCTTCGGTTTTTCCACCTCTCCACCTGTCACAGTCACGCCATTCTTCTTCACTTCATTTAATTCGCGGCTCAACTCACGTACTTGGTCTTGAAGTTGTGTCATCTGCTCACTGATCGTGCGACCTTGTTCTGCAATTCGAATGAACGTTAACTCTACCAATACCTTCGGATGATTCGACAGTCTCATTTGCTGCTGGCACTCATTGAGCTCTTCAATCACTTGGAACAATTCGTCCGTCGAAGTCGCTTCGACAAACTGACGGAACTCATCAGTCGGACGAGCACGCTCTAATAAGTCAGCAGCTTGCGGAGATGCTTTCAAGAGTAACGCATCCCGATGGACGAACACTAAGTCTTCGATGAAACGCTTTAAATCTTTCCCTTCACGTAACATCATTTCAAGCGTACTCAAAATCGCATTTAACTCTTTTTTCTGTAACCCGTATGCCATTTCGAGCAGTGTTTCATCCGTCACAGCACCCGTTACTTCTAACACCGCTTCTTCCGTAAGACGCCCATCGCTAAATGCCAAGGCCTGATCAAGCAAGCTAAGGGCATCCCGCATCCCGCCATCAGCAGCCCGTGCGATTAGTTTCAATGCTTCCGGATCATAATCATGGTCTTGATCATTCAAAATATAGGCCATCCGGGTTTGCAATTGACTCACTTCATGTCGTTTGACATCAAATCGCTGACAGCGCGAAATAATCGTTGCCGGAATTTTATGCGGTTCTGTCGTTGCCAAAATAAAAATCGCATGTGCTGGCGGTTCTTCAAGTGTTTTCAATAATGCATTGAATGCACCTGTCGACAACATATGCACTTCATCAATGATATATACTTTGTAGCGACCTTGAGACGGTGGGTATTTGACTTTGTCTCGGATTTCTCGAATTTCGTCAACTCCATTATTTGATGCTGCATCGATTTCAAAAACGTCCGGGCTCGTACCTTCCGTGATAGCGATACACGTCGGACAGGTATTACACGGTTCACGTGTCGGTGCACTTTCACAGTTGATCGCCTTAGCAATGATTTTCGCTAAACTTGTCTTCCCTGTCCCGCGTGGACCTGAAAATAGATAGGCGTGTGACATCCGCTCCTCTAATAAAGCGTTTTGAATCGTACGTGTGATATGGACTTGACCGACGACCTCTTGAAATGACTGAGGTCTGTATACCCGATATAACGCTTGATACGCCATGAGTTCGCCTCCTTCCCCACTTTTCTTCTCTATCTCATCATACAAAAAAATCTACAGCCCTGGGGCCATAGATTGAAGTTATAAAATAAATCTGCCGCGCACCGATTTCTGAAAGCACGTCAACATGCGTTACTCATGCAGTTTGCTCAGCCCAAGCACCCCTGCGGCACACGGTACGTCACCACTTAAGGCTGCTTCCTTCCGGACCTGACCTGGTTCATGGGTGACCGTTGCGCAGGACTCAGACGTCAACGCCACTTACATAAGGCAGACCACACCAGCGCACTCCCTCGAATCGGGATTCAGTCTCGCTACAGCGGATTGCGAGTGACAGGGCACCGCTACCTCCCCACCTAGCACGGCAAATGGGTAAATGAAATTATGCACTATCTCGAGTGCTATTACATTATACTGTTTAATCGATTGGGTTGCAACCTCTCTGATGAAGTCTCTCTTGTTTCTTCCTTTCCCTAAGCGTCCGGAAGAAATCAGTTAGAAGTCGCCCACATTCTTCTGCTAAAACATTTTCGGTTACGTCCGCCTGATGATTGAATCGTTCATCTTGTACCAAATTCATCAACGTACCGCAACAACCCCCTTTCGGATCATGTGCACCGAAGATGACCCGCTTCACTCTGGATAGCACAATGGCACCCGCACACATTGGACAAGGTTCGAGTGTGACGTATAACTCACAATCTTCCAATCGCCAATTTCCTAATGCTTCATTCGCCGCTTCAATCGCAATCATCTCAGCGTGAGCAGCAGCTAAAAGATCGGTTTCACGACGATTATGACCAGTCGCAATCACTTCATCACCTTTAACAATCACACAGCCGATTGGGACCTCACCGATGACTTCTGCTTTCTTTGCTTCTTCGATGGCCAACTGCATAAATCGTTCATCACGTTCCATCGATTCACCTCATTTCTTATTTAACACTATGAAAAAAAATGAAAATCAAATCCCTCGCCATATCATTCGCATTCTATGCTAGAATGGAACTTGCACTTTGGATAATGGAGGATGACATCATATGTTTATAACGGTAGAAGGACCGATTGGTGTCGGGAAAACATCACTGGCCCATATCATCAGTCAGCATTTCTCGATGCAGATGCTGAATGAAATTGTAGAAGAGAACCCATTTCTCGGCAAGTTTTATGAAGATATCGAAGAATGGAGTTTCCAAACGGAAATGTTCTTCTTATGCAATCGATTCAAACAGTTGGATGATATTCATAAACACCACTTGAGTCAACAGCAATCCGTCGTTTCGGACTATCATATTTTCAAAAACTTGATTTTTGCTCACCGTTCGTTGAAACCTGCGCATTTAAACAAGTACGAGCAGATTTATAAGATTTTGACACATGATATGCCGAAACCTGATGTCGTCATTTACTTACACGCCAGCATTGAGACACTGATGAAACGCGTTGCTTTGCGTGGACGTGAAGTGGAAGAAAATATGTCTCGCGATTATCTCGAACAACTTGCTCACGATTATGAGACGTTCGTCGAATCCTATCGCGCGGCCCATCCAGAAGTGAAAATCCTCTCGTTTAGTGGGGATGAACTCGACTTTGTACACAATCCGGACGATTTGACACATGTCCTGAAGACGATTGAACGCGAATTAGAATTAACTAAAGGAGCACAATTAAAATGAAGCTGATTGATAAATATAACATTCCGAACGATACGATCATTACAATCGGTGGAATGGTTGGAATCGGGAAATCGACGATTACCAATTCGTTAGCCGATGCTTTAAACTTCCGAACGTCTCTAGAGAAAGTAGATACGAACCCTTACCTCGATAAATTCTATCATGATTTTGAACGTTGGAGTTTCCATCTTCAAATTTACTTCTTAGCAGAACGTTTTAAAGAACAGAAGAAAATTTTCCAATACGGTGGTGGCTTCATTCAAGACCGTTCCATCTACGAAGATACAGGCATCTTCGCAAAAATGCATTATGAAAAAGGAACGATGTCACCAACAGACTACGAAACGTATTCAAGTTTGTTCGAGGCTATGGTGTTAACACCCTTCTTCCCACACCCAGACCTATTGATTTATCTTGAAGGTTCGTTCGAACAAGTCCTTGAACGTATCCAGATGCGCGGTCGCGAGATGGAGCAACAAACACCAATCGCTTATTGGGAAGAGATGTACGAACGCTACACAGAGTGGATCAACAACTTCAACTTGTGCCCAGTACTACGCCTCTCGATTGAAGAGTACGACCTCATCAAAGATCCAGATTCAGTCGAACTCATCCTTGAAAAAATCGAAAAGCAATTAACGATTGCCCGCGAAGCAAAAGTTAGATAAAGATACAGAGGGATTACGCCATCAAAAGCGTGATCCCTCTTTTTTGTGCATAAAAAAATCCACAGCACTTATGTCTGTGGATACAAAAAATGCATCTGCCTCTGCAGATGCCCGATTGAAAGCGGAGTTGGTGGGATTCGAACCCACGCGAGCCTTGCGACTCCTAACGGATTTCGAGTCCGTCCCCTTCAGCCGGACTTGGGTACAACTCCAGGCCTAAAAAAGTGTAAAAAAAAGAAAGTGGAGGAGGTGGTAAGTGGAGGAGGTGGTGGGATTCGAACCCACGCAGGCTGTTACACCCCTGACGGTTTTCAAGACCGTTCCCTTAAACCACTTGGGTACACCTCCAAAAGATATAAAATTGTGTGAGCCTCCAAAAAAGAAATGGAGGAGGTGGTGGGATTCGAACCCACGCAGGCTGTTACACCCCTGACGGTTTTCAAGACCGTTCCCTTAAACCACTTGGGTACACCTCCAAAGCTCATATGCAATTCGTGAGCAACAGTGTCGCTCGACATGATTTATAGTACCAACTGAAGAGACAGATGTCAAACCCTTTTGTGAAAAAACATTAAAAAAAATTGAGCGCCTCAAAATTGAGGCGGCTCAAGTGTTTAGTTCGGCATTTCAATCTTTTCTTTTCCACCCATGTAAGGACGAAGAACTTCTGGGATGACGACTGATCCATCCGCCTGTTGATAGTTTTCCAAAATCGCTGCCACCGTTCGACCGACTGCTAATCCTGAGCCGTTCAATGTGTGAACAAATTCTGGTTTCGCGTTGGCATCACGACGGAAACGAATTCCCGCACGACGCGCTTGGAAATCTTCGAAGTTAGAGCAAGAAGAAATCTCACGATACATTCCTTGTGCTGGCATCCATACTTCGATGTCATATTTTTTCGCAGCTGTGAAACCAAGGTCTGCCGTGCACATGCTGAGTACTTGATACGGAAGTTCAAGACGCTTCAATACTTCTTCAGCATGACCTGTCAATAACTCTAGTTGTTCATATGACTCTTCTGGTTTCACGAAGCGAACGAGCTCGACTTTGTTGAATTGGTGCTGACGAATCAAGCCACGTGTATCACGGCCAGCTGAACCGGCTTCAGAGCGGAAGTTAGCGCTATATGCTGTATACGTAATCGGAAGCTGTGTTTCCGGGATGATTTCTTCACGGTGCATGTTTGTAACTGGCACTTCAGCTGTTGGAACGAGGAAGTAGTTCGTGTCCGCTACTTTGAACGCATCTTCTTCAAATTTAGGAAGTTGACCTGTTCCGATCATCGAATCACGATTGACCATGTACGGCGGCAATACTTCTGAGTATCCATGCTCGTCTGAATGAAGGTCCATCATAAAGTTGATCAGAGCACGTTCTAAGCGAGCACCTAATCCTTTATAGAAGACAAAACGGCTACCCGTTACTTTTCCAGCGCGCTCGACATCGACGATTTTTAGGTCTTCCATCACGTCCCAATGTTGCTTCGGCTCGAAATCAAAATCAGGCTTCGTTCCGATTTCACGAATCGTCACGTTATCGTCTTCTGTCTCACCGATTGGAGTTGACTCATGTGGGATGTTTGGAATGCTGAGCAAGATCAAGTTGAGCTCTGCCTCTACTTCTCGTAACTCCTCATCCAACAATTTGATTTCATCCCCGAGACGGCGTGTTTCTAAGATTGGACCTTCTGCATCTTGTTTGTTGCGTTTTAATTCAGCGATTTGTTTTGTCGCTTCATTGCGCTTCGCTTTCTTTACTTCCACTTCGTTAATCAAGTCACGGCGCTTTTCTTCTAACTGCGGGAAGCGGTCAAGTGCACTCAAGTCTTCTCCACGGTAAGCTAACTTTTCTTTAATCCCTTCAAAATCTTGTCGTAAACGTTTAATGTCTAACATTGCTGTTCCTCCTTTTTTCATATAAAAAAGGCGGCACGTCCCTTTCCCGTAGGAAAGGGACGAACCACCTTGGATCCGCGTTGCCACCCTCGTTGCCCAAATGCATGAGCCACTCGATGCACGTAACGTGTGCCAAACGTGACTTGTTTCCAAGCCAATGCTCCGAGGCCGATTCGGTTACGCCATCTCACTAGTTTGCACCAACCACTAGCTCTCTGTCAGTAGACGTACGTAACGTACTTATTCTCATCATCGCATCTGTCATTGAATTAATCTTACTTTACAACATCTGAACTTGTTCGACAAGACTGATTTTTCCAAGTGCCAATCTGATTTGATCGAGGAAATCAACAAACGCTCGCGTCATTCTCGTCAAAAACGAAGCCGTATCAACCGCCTCTGCCGTGACAAGCGTCATCTTCGGAGGTGTCTCTCCTTCTAAATAGCGAACTTGATCCGAGGAGTCAATGGTAACCGTGCCTGCCTGTGTATCGACCTTGACCGGAGCGTCTAGTTCGAGCAGTTCAACTTTCGGTTCCGGGACAGGTTTCCCTTTTTCGACTAACACTTCAAAGTCATTCGTCGTCCGAACAGTGACCTGTTCCGTTTCACCTTGAGAGACCGTTGCCGTTTCCGAAATGGTTTCCCCTGTCCGTAAAATCGGTGTCATGACGAAATCTGAGTACGCATAGTCGTGTAACGCTTTCGTCGCTACATAGCGCCCCTCATCAGATGGTGCGCCAAGAACGACGGATAACACAGTGCGACCATCCCGTGTCGACACACCGATAAAGCAATAGCCTGCCTCATTCGTTGTTCCCGTTTTAAAGCCGAGCATCCCCGGATAGGCGAGATCTCGGTCGGCGAGCATTCGGTTCGTCGCGTCAAAGCGGACACCGTCGACATCCACGTATGCCCGTTTCGTCACGTCGAGCACTTCCGGAAAAGTCGTCAAATATGCAATCGCCAACTTCATTAAATCGTTGGCAGATGTCAAATTATCTCCTGGTAGACCGGCTGATACAGAATCGAGTCCCGATGCATTCGCGAACGTCGTTTGTGTCATCCCTAATTCATCCGCTCGACGATTCATTTCTTTGACGAACGCCTCTTCTGAACCAGACACCGCTTCCCCGAGCGTCACAGCCGCTTCGTTCGCCGAACGAATTAATGCTGCATCGTATAACTCTTTGACGGTATACGGTTTATTCAACAGCGGAATTCGCGCTAACCCCGGTTTTCTCGTCAACGCCAAGGCGGCATCGCTCGGTGTAACCTCCTGATTCCAACTGAGTTTTCCTTCTTCGATTGCTTCACGCGTCAAAAATGCTGTCATCAACTTTGTGATCGAAGCCGGTTGAAGCATGGCATCTTCCTGTTTTGTAAATAAGACCTGACCTGTCGTCACGTCTACGAGCATCGCACTCGCCGCGTCGACTTTTGGCGCGGCCGCAGAGGCGACTGAGGGTACGATTACTTGTACAAGCAACATGGCAACAAACATCATGATTAAATAGCGAGCCTTCACATCATTTCCCCTTTCTATACGCTTCTTTGTTCAGTGTAACAAAAAATAAGTTTGAAGGACCCCCTTTTCATGAGGTCCCTCAAACTTATGCATATTGCTGCTGATTTTCTTTAACCACCTCGATAAAATAACGGTGCAATGATAAATCTTCCGTCAACTCTGGATGGAACGAACAAGCCAGGTACTGATTATAACGAACTGCTACAATCGCTTCCTCGACTTCAGCGAGCACATCTACTTCCGGTTCAACTCGCGCCACTTGTGGGGCACGAATAAAGACCGCTTCGACTGGCTCATCGATTCCTTTTACCGGAAGATCGACTTCAAAACTGTCGACCTGACGTCCGAATGCATTACGTTTTACTGTCATCGGGATTTTCTTTAAGTGGGCGTCATACCCTTCGACTTCATTCGCGAGAAGAATCATGCCGGCACATGTGCCAAACATCGGTAACGTCTCCATGTCGCGAAGTGGCGCAAGTAACTCATAACGATCGAGTAAACGTCGCATCGCGGTACTTTCTCCACCTGGTAAGACTAATCCATCGATTGCTTTCAAGTCTTCTAGTGAGCGGACTACAACGGTTTGAGCACCGAGCGCTTCAAGCATGCGAACATGCTCACGAATTGCGCCCTGCATCCCTAATACGCCAATCGTTACCATCTTACCAGCCTCGTGGTGCCATGAGTTCTTCATCTTTGAGCGTACGGACGTCGAGTCCTTTCATCGCCTCACCTAATCCTTTTGAAAGGTGCGCGATCCGTTCATAGTCATCGTGGTACGTTGTCGCTTCTACGATGGCACGTGCGAATTTCTCTGGGTTCTCTGCTTTGAAAATACCAGATCCGACGAAGACACCATCTGCTCCGAGGTGCATCATCAAGGCAGCATCCGCTGGTGTCGCGATTCCACCCGCTGCAAAGTTAACGACAGGGAGACGACCCGCTTCACGAATTTGCATAAGCACTTCAAATGGAGCTCCGAGGTCACGAGCCTCTGTCATGACTTCATCCACGCTCATCGACAAGAGACGCTTCACTTGTGCTTGTACAGTGCGCATGTGACGAACCGCTTCCACGATGTTCCCTGTTCCTGGCTCACCTTTTGTACGAATCATCGCTGCGCCTTCGCCGATACGACGCGCCGCTTCGCCAAGGTCACGCGCTCCACATACGAACGGTGCTGTATAGTCGCGTTTGTACAAGTGGAACTCTTCGTCTGCCGGCGTCAATACTTCACTCTCATCGATAAAGTCGACCCCCATCGACTCGAGGACACGCGCTTCAGCGATATGTCCGATACGGCATTTTGCCATAACTGGAACAGATACTGCTCCCATGACGTCTTCAATGATCGTTGGGTCGGCCATACGGGCAACCCCACCCATTTTACGGATATCCGAAGGTACACGTTCAAGTGCCATGACAGCAACCGCACCTGCAGCTTCAGCAATTTTCGCCTGCTCTGCGTTGATGACGTCCATGATGACGCCACCTTTTTGCATTTCTGCCATCCCACGTTTTACTTTATCTGTTCCCACTTGTCTCTTTTCCATTGAAATCCCTCCATGAGTTCATGTTCTACTTGCTAGTATAAGCTGGATTGACTATATTAAAAGTGCCAGATTCTTATTTTTTAAAGTGGTCAGCTTGGAAAAAGGACTCTATGGCTACTATCTCGAACGTGTTGAAGTATAAAGGAGGAATCAATATGTTGTTTGAAGGAGGTCATCGCGCCTCATTTGGTACACCTGGAATTGTCTCAACCTTGATTATCCTCGGTTTTCTCTTATACTTCTTTTTCGGTTCGTAAAGAAAGGAACGTCGTTTTATGGATATGCTTACTTTCTCACTTGAACAAGACTCATCCATCCCGCTATATGAGCAGTTATATAAACACATTCGGGATGCTATCGTCGACGATACATTAAAGACGGGTACTAAGTTACCTTCGAAGCGTAAACTGACTCAATTTTTGGATGTGTCTCAGACGACAGTCGAGTTCGCTTACGCCCAGTTACTCGCCGAAGGGTACATTGAATCCGTTCCCCGGAAAGGATTTTACGTGCTGCCGCAAGAGGAACTGTACGTCCGGCGATCGAGCAGCACCATCACGCCGTCTCCACCAAAAAAGACGTATACGTACGATGTATCGCCAAGTCAAATCGATACGACTGCTTTTCCGTTTGAACGTTGGAAACGACACGTCAAGAACGTTGTTGATGAAGTTCATCACGAACTACTTGCGCTAGGTTCCGTCCAAGGGGATCTCGAACTACGACAGGAAATTGCGACCTATCTCTATCATTCACGAGGCGTCCAATGCTCACCCGAACAAATCATCGTCGGATCAGGGACGGAACAACTCCTTCCACAGCTTTTGGATTTGTTACCTGACGCATCGGTCTTTGGCATTGAAGATCCCGGCTATCCGCTCACTCGTCTTTTATTCGAGCAACAGGGACGCACCTCTATCCCAATCCCGGTAGATGAAAGTGGCGTTTGTGTCAGTGAGCTCGAACGCCATGAAATCGATGCGCTATACGTAACGCCTGCCCATCAATTTCCGACAGGTACAGTCCTATCCGTCAGTCGACGCCAGCGTTTATTGAATTGGGCGCTCGTTCACCAGACGTATATCATTGAGGACGATTACGATAGTGAGTTCCGTTATAGTGGTAAACCCATCCCCTCTCTTCAAAGTATGGACCCGAACGAACGTGTCATTTATATCAGTACTTTCTCGAAATCACTCATGCCATCCCTTCGTATCGGATATATGGTGTTACCAACACCTCTTTTGAATCGTTACCGAGAGCGGCATCATTACTTCACGTGTAGCGTCCCACGATTCGAACAGCATACGTTGGCTCTATTCATGTCGAGTGGTGACTTCGAGAAGCATTTGAATCGGATGCGAAAAATATACCGCCGCAAGTTAGAAATCGTGCTCGCTGCCTTCCGTCCATTCGAACCGATTGTCACTGTGACAGGTGCGAGCGCTGGATTGCACGTTGTCTTGACCGTCATCAGCGATCGGACAGAGCAAGAATTGAAACAATCCGCTGAAGCGTTCGAGATCGCCATCAAATCGATGAACGACTATCGCATCGTACACCCAGATTCGCACAAACAATTTTTGTTTGGCTTTGCGCACTTGCCTGAATCCTCGTTACCGAATGTGATTGATCAGTTGATGGATGCCTGGGCAATCCCGAAAGGAGCGACTCCATGAAGCGACACGTTCGATGGATCATCGGAATTTGTTTACTCGGCAGTGGTCTATTCTTTTTAACGAGTTCGATTTGGAAAGAGAATATCGCCAGTTCAACGAGTGAATATGTCATTGAACATATGGAATTACAAGACGAGAGTGAAATTGAGTCGAGTTATGATTTTGCGGCAGTCACACCACTCTCTTTAACGGACGTCTTACAAGCGCGCAATCGGTTTCATCAGTTGCCGACAATCGGTGTCATTTCGATTCCAGATGTTTCACTAGAGCTCCCGATCATAAAAGGGTTAGATGATGAGAGTCTCGCCGTCGGAGCGGGAACCATGGATCCCGATCAACAAATGGGGGTAGGCAATTACGCACTGGCCGGTCATTATTTACAACATGCGACCGCTCTATTCGGTCCACTCCATGAAGTCCATGTTGGTATGAAAATCTATCTTCGAGATGATACGCACACTTACGAATACGTCGTGACATCGCTTGAGACCGTCTCTCCTGAACGAGTTGATGTATTAGATGAAACAGCTACTCCTACCCTTACATTGATCACTTGTACGTTCGATACGACGGAACGACTCATCGTCAAAGGTTCACTCGTCGCTACTGAATCATGACCGCATCTCCTCAACCAACAGGAGACGCGGTTATTTATTGTTTTTTCAAAAACATATTGTTAGCGCTTACAACTTCCGCTAAACTATTTTTGAAAACGTTTGCATAAAATTGTGCAATTTAACTCAAACAAAAGAGGTGTCTTATGAAGAAAAAAACTGCTCGTCAGGCTTCGACTTTATTCCTGTCCGGTGCATTGCTCATTCAAGCCGGGGTTCCGATGAACGCATTGGCTGAACCGACTGCAATCACAATTGATGGGGCAAAAACAGATTGGGCTAATATTCCCGCCCTCGCAAGTTCGCCCACTGCTGGATGGCAAGGATTTGATGTCGGTGATTTATACATAAACAATGATGCCCAACACCTTTATTTTTACGTAGATGCGAATAATGTCCCGAACTGGGGAGACAACGGGCAATATATCAACATCGCCCTTCAAATCAATGATGAAGATTCAGGTATATCGAAGAATCCCCTCGGTTATCCATTCGATTTTAAAGGTGTCGACAAGGCGCCTCAGTATCATATTCTCGTCCGAGTCGATGGCGATCAGAATGTAAAAGAGGCTGCTCTTTATCAGGCTGGTCAAGAGAAACCACTTTTACAATTGAATCAGTTGAACGGTGCGGCTTTTGCCTTAGACCGAACGAAAGGATTTGAAGGAAAAGTTCCTCTGTCATTGCTCGGCTTAAACAATGGAGATCGAGTCCGCGCCTTAACTGTATTAAGCGGAAATAACGCCGGAGAACATGGGGCGTTCGATACGATTCCGAGTAATGCTGCCAATCAATTGGCCAATAGTTGGAACGTGTCCGCCACGCCATCCACACAATCTGTTTATAGTGCCCCGTTCACCTTAAATGGGGTAGAGACGATCGACCAACTCGAAGTTGCGTCCGTGACCCCGGCCTCATCATCAATTGATGTGGATGTGTCTGCTCCAATCACATGGACGTTCAATGAACCTGTCCGTCTCGATTCGGCATCGGTCACCTTACAACAAGGGGAGACGCGTGTTCCCGTTGATGTGACAACGAATGGTACGAGCGTGACACTTCAACCGAAAGAAGCTCTCGCTCTCAATACATCATATACGGCCACTATTCCAGAAGGTGCAGTGACTGGAACGATTTCGAATACGAGACTCCCGGCATTGACGACTACTTTCAAAACAGCAACAAAGCTCGCTGATCCTTGGGAAACGACACGCTATATCGAAATGAAGTATGTCCGTGCCGATCATGACTATACGGATTGGAACTTATGGACATGGAGCACAGGGAAAAAAGACGGACAGGTCGATCCATACCGGATAACTGACGATGGGGCCATCTTCCGTATCCCGGTTGGTCAAGACGCCACGAAAGTTGGGTTTGTCATTCGAAAAGGCACGGACTGGGCCGTTAAGGATGCTTATGGAGAAGACAGATACGTCACGCTCGGAGAAGACCGCGTCACGAAGGTCGTCGTCGAAAGCGGAAAAGGTGCCTTCCATCAAGTTCCGACAATCAGTGGTCCCGAATACGGTACAGATGGGGTTCAATTCTTCTATCGTGATGTAGCACTCTATGAAGCAGGAGAAATGGATGAAATCGATCAGGTCGCACTCAAAATCAATGGTGAGACGTACCCGATGACTTATGAGCCAGAAAACGAGTGGTTCCGCCACACGGTACGTTTACCTGAAGGAATCCATGACTACACGTATCTCGTCACGAAGGACGGCGTCACGACTGAAGTGAAAGATCCTTATTTCGAGGCTTCTCAAATCGAATATCGTCAACCAACTGTCAAACTCACTTCTTCTGTCAGTCCGAAAGCCATCAGCTCTCGTGAAAATGCGGTCGTTCGAGTAAACCCGACCTTGCCAAAAGGTGTGACACTCCGAGAACTCTATATCGATGCACGCCCACTCGGCGGTCCTGAAAAGTTACACATTGATCGTGCGTTAAACGCTCAAACGATCGCGGTGAAAGACACGGTCAAACCTGGAAATAAGACGCTTGCCGTCACTGCAATCGACCAATATGGAAACGTTCATCGCTCAAAAACAACAGTTCAGACGCTTGCCGTCACTGCAATCGACCAATATGGAAACGTTCATCGCTCAAAAACAACAGTTCGTGTCGTCCCTAAAACGATGAAGGAAAAACAAGCGTTTGACTGGGATGAGGCGCGCATCTATTTTATGCTTACAGACCGTTTCTACAACGGAGATTTATCCAATGACAACCCGAATCGTGAATACTATGACAAAGACCATCCTGAGTCTTACCATGGTGGCGATTTTGCAGGTGTCACGAAAAAACTCGATTATTTAGACGACCTTGGGATCAATACGATTTGGATTACGCCAATTGTGGATAACATCGATTGGGATTTACGATATGGAAAAGACGGATCTCAGTATGGATATCATGGGTATTGGGCCAAAAACTTTGAAAAACTCGATGAACATCTCGGGGATATGGCCGCCTTCCATAAACTGATTGATGAAGCGCATAAACGTGGAATGAAGATTATGGTCGACGTCGTCTTGAACCATCCCGGCTACGGAATGGAGCCTGGGGCAAGCTCATCCGTTACGAACTTCCCAACGGATGCAGAACGACAAGTATTCGATGGGATGATTCGTGAAAATCCCGTCGACGGAGACGATCTCAAAATGTCCTTATCCGGCCTTCCTGACTTCAAGACGGAAGAAGCTGCCGTTCGAGAACAGTTGGTGAAATGGCAGACAGATTGGATCAAACGGTCGAAAACGAAAAAAGGCAACACGATTGATTACTTCCGTGTCGATACGGTCAAACACGTGGACTCCACAACGTGGAAATCATTTAAAAATGAATTAACGGCAATCAAACCGAATTTCAAATTGATTGGGGAGCACTACGGGGCGAGTATCAACAACACAGGCGGCTACTTAAGAAGTGGTCAAATGGATTCCTTGCTCGACTTTGATTTTAAATATCAGGCTGAACGATTCGTAAATGGCAATATCGAAGACGTTGAAAAGGCGCTTCAATATCGAAATACGCAATTATCGAACGAAGCGACGCTCGGACAATTCTTGAGTAGTCATGATGAAGACGGCTTCCTCGTCTCGCGGGCAGGCGGGGACACTGGTAAGCAAATGGTCGCAGCCTCTCTTCAAATCACGGCAAAAGGTCAGCCTGTGATCTATTACGGAGAAGAAGTCGGTCAATCTGGGAAGCATGCGGGCGATATGGATCAAGGCGAGTTCAATGAAAATCGCTATGACTTCGACTGGTCTCGCGTCAAAGGTGAAGGAAAAGCGATGCATACGCACTATCAAAAACTTTTGAATATCCGTGCAGACTATTCGCACGTATTCAGTAAAGGGACACGTTCGTCCATCGCTACAAATTCTGAGGCTGGCTATTCAATCTTCAAACGAAGTTATGGAAAACAATCGGTTCTCGTCGGATTAAATACGAAAGAGAAAGCGCAAACCGTTTCCTTTAATACTTCTTATAAAGCGAAAACCATTTTGATTGACCGATATAGCGGTAAACAATACACCGTTCAAAAGAATGGTAAAGTCACCGTCTCACTTCCTGCTCAAGATCAAGGGGGTACCGTGATTTTAGTAGAGAAGCGAAAATAAATAACCGCCATGTCTTTTTACATTAGCGTGAGTAGTTCGGTGCTTCTTTTGTGATATTGACATCGTGTGGGTGACTTTCTTGAAGACCCGCACCCGTCATACGAATGAATTGTGTGTCTTCACGAAGGGCGCGGATGTCGGCAGCGCCACAGTATCCCATACCTGAGCGAAGACCACCAATCAATTGATATACCGTGTCAGCGAGTTCGCCACGATAGGCGACACGTCCTTCGATTCCTTCTGGAACGAACTTTTTGTCTGCTTCTTGGAAGTAACGGTCTTGGCTACCGCGCTTCATCGATGCTTCAGATCCCATACCACGGTATGTCTTAAACTGACGACCTTGGTAAATTTCCATCTCACCTGGGCTCTCTTTCACACCGGCAAGCAAGCTACCAAGCATGACAGCGTTTGCTCCAGCAGCGATGGCTTTGACGATATCGCCTGAGTACTTGATTCCACCATCAGCGATGACTGATACACCATGCTCTTTTGCTTCTGTGACACAATCATATACAGCTGTGATTTGTGGAACACCAACGCCTGCAACGACGCGTGTCGTACAGATTGATCCTGGTCCAATTCCGACTTTGATGACCGATGCTCCAGCTTCAATCAAGGCACGTGTCGCTTCAGCAGTAGCTACGTTTCCTGCAATGATTGGGAGCGATGGGAACGTATCGCGCAACTCACGAACTTTTTCAAGCACACCAGCCGAATGTCCATGTGCTGTATCGATAACCAATGCATCTACGCCTGCTTCTACAAGTACTTGAGCACGTGATGCTGCATCTTTTGTTACTCCGACTGCAGCTGCTACAAGAAGACGACCTTGCTTGTCTTTTGCTGCGTTCGGGAATTGCTCGACCTTCTCGATATCTTTTGTCGTGATGAGACCTTTCAATACGCCAGCTTCATCGACAAGTGGAAGTTTCTCAATGCGGTGTTGATGAAGAATACGCTCTGCTTCCTCAAGCGATGTACCTACTTTTGCAGTGATGAGGTTTTCCGTTGTCATCACATCCTTGATGACGGTTGAATAATCTTTGATGAAACGAAGATCACGATTCGTCAAAATACCAATTAATTTACGCTCTTCTTCTGAGTTGACGATTGGGACACCAGAAATTCGATATTTGCTCATCAAATACTCAGCATCATACACTTGACGATCTGGAGTTAAATAGAAAGGATTTGTAATGACACCATTCTCTGAGCGCTTAACGCGATCGACATGTTCAGCTTGCATTTCCATAGACATGTTCTTATGAATGACACCTAAACCGCCTTGACGGGCCATAGCAATCGCCATCGGAGCTTCCGTGACGGTATCCATACCCGCGCTGATGATTGGGATATTCAATTCTAATCCTTCACAGAGCTTTGTGCTTAAATCAACGTCACGCGGTAAAACATTTGAGAACCTCGGTACGAGTAATACATCATCAAACGTTAAACCTTCTTTTGCAAACTTGTTTTCCCACATAAAAATTGATGGCCCCTTTCTCGTTCTACCTACATCTTTGTTTCGAAATATTTCTGTAATGGTAACAGGTATAACGCAAAAGTGCAATTCAATTCCCGATGTTCAGAAAAGTCAGAATTGTGTTCATTCCTCTATAAATGATGAGAATTGTTCGGAATTTCATGGTGAAAGGGATATAAATACGGAGTTCGATTTCATCGTACATACAAAAA
>NZ_JAPEHX010000061.1:0-17918 GCF_028823655.1 Exiguobacterium sp. B2(2022)
CGGGGTCGCGGGTTCGAATCCCGTCTTCCGCTCCAATGACTTTTTGGCGCCATAGCCAAGTGGTAAGGCAGAGGACTGCAACTCCTCTATCGTCGGTTCGATTCCGACTGGCGCCTCCAACATAATATGCCGGTGTGGCGGAATTGGTAGACGCGCACGACTCAAAATCGTGTTCCTCTGGAGTGTCGGTTCGACTCCGACCACCGGTATCCGTATGACTCTAACTGAGGTTAGGGTCTTTTTTGTATATAAAAAAGTACCGAGGTGATGTAGATATGATAGAGGAGCAACGACACGTTGATTGTGGCAATGACTTTTCTTGCTCGCTATTCGAGTCACTTAGACGTGATTCGAACAATTGACTGGATGATTAATAAAAAGTGGAGCTTCTTGTTTTCTCACGAACAAGAGTGGCTTAGACGAAAGATTGTTTCACCTGAGCAGGAACTTTTCGACTTGTAATTGAATAGAAAAGTAAAGAGGTGAGTAAAATCAATCAAAAAGAAATCGCAGAACGATTCATCCGATTTGCTGATAATGAATGTGTAGCATCTAGTCGATTGTATGAAGTATTAGCTAGAGAAACAGCTCAAAGTGAATGGCTTTTATCATTATGTGAGGAGATACCTGAAGGACAACCAGCCCCGAACTTATTATTTGCAGCCGTTCATGAGTTGGTACTCCAACACCAATCCGATGAACTGGCTACATATTATCCGAGCGCGACGAAGAATCCGAAACAACCTGAGAATGCCTTTCCATCTTTTTTAGTATTTTGTCATACATACGAAGATGAGATTCGGAATCGATTGATGACTCGTCGTGTGCAAACGAACGAGATTCAACGGTGCTCTTACTTGTATCCAATCTTTTCAATGATTCAACAACAGACGAAGCGACCACTCGGTTTACTCGAAATCGGAACGAGTGCGGGCCTTCAACTATTTGTTGATCAATACGCTTATGTGTATAATGACGTTCCACTTAATCCGACAAATACATCGTCTGTAATCATTTCAGCGACCATTGAATCGAAGGGGTCAATATACCAGAAGCCCAGAATACGGCTCGAAATCGGGACACGCCTCGGCGTCGATTTAAATGTGATTGATTTGACGGACGAAGCAGAACGGTCGTGGATGAATGCATTGATTTGGCCGGAGCATGACACGCGCCGTCAAATGCTTGATGCTGCCATACAAGAAGTCAATTTTGACAAGGTGACGCTCATTGAAGGGGATGGTGTGACTTTATTGGAAGAACTCGCAATGCGTGTACCGGAGACAGAGACGTTATGTATTTTCCATACGCACGTTGCGAATCAAATGCCGCGTCCTGTCAAAGAAGAGCTTTTAGAACAAGTAAAACGAATCGGACAACAACGAGACGTCTTCCACATTTACAATAACGTTCAAGACCGTTTTCTCCATGTCGACATGTATCAATCAGGATGCTTGATGGAGTTGACATATGCCGAGACAGAAGGGCACGGACGAGCATTTCGTGTGATCAGACCACTTGAATCGTTGTTTGCACAGGCATAATATTAATAATTAAGATATATCAAAATATTTTTTTCAGTGATTTTAGAAAAACTTACGAATACTTGTTGACAGTTTAATGGTATAGGTGTATATTAACTGTAGTCGCTTGAACGACAACAATATTTCATGCGGGTGTAGTTTAATGGTAAAACCTCAGCCTTCCAAGCTGATGACGAGAGTTCGATTCTCTTCACCCGCTTCATATCTCTCTGCCGAGTGGCGGAGAGATTTTTTGTATGCGAAAATATATAAAGGAGGTGAACGGAATGGACCCGTACACATTAAAACAACAAATCCTTGAGTATGCCGAAACCATCGGAATCGACGAGTTGAAAGTGACGACGGCTGATCCGTTCATCGTCATGAAACAGCGACTCATTCGACAGCAAGAGAAAGGGTTTGCCTCTGGGTTTGAAGAGCCCGACCTAGAGAAGCGTACAAACCCGGAACTCTTACTCGAAGAAGCCCAGTCAATCATTGCGATTGCGATTGCCTATCCAAGTAAGTTGAAGGACGCACCCCGTAGTGTTGCTGGAGAGAGACGAGGGCTATTTGCCCGAGCCTCATGGGGACTGGATTATCATCGCGCCGTCGGTAATCGATTAGAGCAGCTTCAAACGTATATTGAAGAGTTGGTTCCTGGAGTGCGTACGCGCTCGATGGTCGACACGGGTGAGCTCGTAGACCGGGCCGTCGCCGAACGTGCCGGAATCGGTTTCAGCGGAAAAAACTGCTCCATCATCTCACCTGAGAAGGGATCGTACTTATATTTGGGGGAAATGATTTTAGACGTTTACTTGCCTCCGGATGAAGCGATTGAAGATGGATGTGGCGACTGTGATAAGTGTATGACGGCATGTCCGACAACGGCCCTTGTGGAACCAGGTGTACTGGATGCGAAACGTTGCATTGCCTATTTGACACAAATGAAAACGTTGATGCCACGAGAGTTTCGTTCGAAGCTCGGAGGTCGCTTATACGGATGTGATACGTGCCAGCAAGTTTGCCCGTACAACCGTAAAAAGGATTGGCGTCACCACGAAGAATTGTTGCCGGAAGCAGAAATTGTCAAACCGCTCTTAGAGCCACTCCTGACATTGAGTAACCGAGAGTTCAAACAAAAATTCGGACATTTATCTGGCGCATGGCGTGGAAAGAAACCGATTCAGCGAAATGCGATATTGGCGCTCGCACATTATCGGGAACCATCTGCGATCCCGATTTTACGTGAATTCATCCAAAACGATGAACGTGAAGACATGCGAGCGACTGCGGTATGGGCGATCGGTGCGATTCTTGGTCCCGATGCCGAATTGATTTTTGAAGAAATTGAACGAAAAGAAGTGTCTGACATGGTACATGAAGAGATTCGTATCTATCGAAAGGAGTGGGCACATGAAGATCGTGTCGTCTAAATGGGGACCGTTAGCGTATGAATTAAACGCAGCGGGCAAACTGACAGATCTTGAGTTCACCACACATGAACCGTCAGAAGAAGCCCCTGACTGGTTACAACATCTCATGATGCGCGTCGAGCAGCATGGATTCCATGAATCAGATCGTGCCTACATCGAAATGAAGGGAACACCATTTCAACAGGAAGTATGGGATGCGTTGTTGACGATTCCATACGGTGAGACACGGACATATAAACAAATTGCAGAACAAATCGGTCGGCCGAAAGCTGTTCGTGCCGTGGGCCAAGCACTCAACCGAAACCCGTTACCGATTTTATTTCCGTGTCATCGGGTGATTGGAAGCAGTGGGAAGCTTGTCGGCTTTGCAGGAGGGTTGTCTGAAAAGCAACGCCTACTTGAATTTGAAATGAAAAAGTGAGGGAAATGAACTATGGCGATTCATGTCGTAATGTTTCAACCAGAAATACCAGCAAATACAGGGAACGTCTCACGTACGTGTGCGGCGACAAACTCGGTTCTCCATTTGATTCGTCCGCTCGGTTTCTCGACAGACGATAAAATGTTGAAGCGTGCAGGGTTAGATTATTGGCAGTTTGTCGATGTACGCTATCATGATTCGTTAGAAGAATTGTGGGAGAAGCACCCGAACGGACAATTCTTTTATATCACGAAGTACGGGGAACAATATCCGAGTGATTTAGATGTTTCGGACGTAGAAGGCGACTATTTCTTTGTGTTCGGTCGTGAAACCAAAGGATTACCGATGGAAGTCATCGAGAACAACTTAGACCGTTGTATCCGTCTTCCACAATCGAACCTCGTCCGTTCATTGAATGTGTCGAATACAGCTGCCATCATTGTATATGAGGCCCTACGCCAACAAGGATATGCAGGGTTGAAATAAAAAAAGAGCCGGATTCGTAAGAATCCCGGCTCTTATTCGTTACCCTCAGGTTTACGGTTATATCCAGCTGTCAAAATCGCTGCGAGGAAGACGACGCTGATTCCAACCATCAATAATAGGCCCATCCAAAAATCCCCCTTTTAATCTCCATAACTATAAATAGTATAATATACTTGGTAGTAGAATTGCACTGAATATAAGAAATTACTGTGAAATTGGAGAAGGAACATGAAAACGAATGTGTACTTACTGAGTTATGCACCACTCATCGGAATTATTTTGTTTTCCATGTCACTTGCGATTGCGACGTCCGAGTATGTGATCCAGTGGCTGAATCAAATTGGCGTATATAGTGAAATCATCGAACTGTTATCCGTGCAAGAGACGAAAGTATTCGTACTCGTCGTGTTCTTCACCATCTTCTTTATGTTGTTTAGTGCACTCAAACTGGTCGCCGATACGTTCAATCAACTCGGCTTCGCTTTTTTTGCACGAGAAACAAACGGAACGTCACTCCATCGGCTTAAACCTGGGGCGATTATTTTCCTCATTGGTTCTGGGATCAGTTTTCTGTTTCTCAATACATTACTTGCTGTCATGGCCGTCCTTGTCTGTACGTTATTGATGTATCTCTTTTACTACGTCTGGCAAGTGAGTCAATCGATGTCCGTTCCCCGTGCAATCGGCTTGTTGCTCATGCAAGGTGTCATGTGGGCGACTTTGATCAGTGGATTAGGATGGTCGATTCTGCGGCTGTTTAATTCTGTCGGAGATATCATCTTATGAGAGAGAAATTTGAGCCGACGTTTGATAAAATAGAGGCGTGGTGTCAGACGTTTGTTCCAAAAGAAACGTTGTACTGGATCGATTCTACTTTCTTTGAAGAATTGCCGAGTAGTGCCCTTATTTTACCGAGAGAAGAGTTTTCTCGTCACCCCGCTTATAAAAATCCGCATCTTTCGAATGCCTATCTGACATGGATGATGGGGGAAGGCGTCACACATGTTGTGCATACCCCTTTAAACACGATTGATAGTTTACGTCAGGACGTCAAGTCCCGTCTTCTTGAATATCAGGTGACGACGAATCGTGGGCTTGTTTTACCTCTTACGGTTGAGCAGCGGAATGAGGTATCTGATGACGCGATCGTGGAGAAGGATGGGGAATCTTTCATCGTCTTAGACGAGTCGAACTGGAAAAAGCTTTCGACAGAAACCCGTCATTCGCTTATCTATCGCTATGCGAAAGAATGGGATACGTGGGAAGGGGAACGATGTGATGAACGGACACCAGCACATCTCGTTACATATGCGAACACATTTCCGATATATGAAGGGAGTAACTGTCTGGCAGCGACGTTATTCGCAGCTACACAACATGAGTGGATGATTCACCAGTGGATTCATCCGGAGACATTTCTTCAAACGATTCAGCAGAGCGGTTTTGAAACGGTGACGGATGCTGTGCCGGAATCTGGTGACGTCCTTACTTTTTGGAACGAACAAGAGCAACTCGTTCACGCCAGCTACTGTGTTCGTGAAAACCTATATTTCAACAAGCACGGTCAAGTTCGGTTCAACCCATGGAAGCTCATTGATCACGATGAATTATCGAAACACTGGGGAAGCTATCACATGCGAATCGAACGTAGCGTGTGAGTCATCAAAAAAAGAGTCAGCTGATGAAAAAATCGGCTGACTCTTTTTGATTAATGTGCCTCTGTCCAGACGATTGCCGGGTAAGCTCGGTTGGCGAGTTCGGGGAACGGGCGCGGTGTGTCGGCTCCGAGCCAAATCGCGGTGATCGTTTGATCGGTAAGTCCGACGTACCACATATCTTTATTGTCATTCGTCGTTCCTGTCTTTCCTCCGAGATATTCGTAATCACCTTTCACCTGGTTGGCATAACGTCCCGTTCCGTACGTTGTGACGGTCGTTAAAGCTTCCTTCATCACATTCATCGTATCGGGAGACCAGACTGCCTCTTCGGTCAGGATAGGCGTCAATGCGGGCTCATTCGTTTTAAATGTGATTTGTTTGATCGTATGACCGGATGTATAGACGCCTTTGTTTAAGAATGGTGTGTAGGCGGCCGCAAGTTCTTTCGGAGAGACCCCTTGTGTGAGACCACCGAGCGCGCTCGCTAAGTTCTCGTCCTGTTCATCCCATTGACTGAACATCATATCGGCCCTCTCATAGGCTCGTGGCTGATCAACGACAGAGAAAGCAGCCAAAGCTGGCGTGTTGTAGGAATAGGCGACTGCATCTTTCAATAACACATCTCCTAACACGCGGTCATGGCTATTACCCGGACAATAGGAACCGTAGCAAGCTGGTCGACCATCGAGAACCGTCTCAAGTGTCGCTCCCGTCTCTTCGATGAATGGGGCGAACACGAGAATCGGTTTGATTGCGGACCCCGGTTGACGGTAGGCTTGGGTTGCGCGGTTGAATTCACCGACTTGTGTCATTTCCGAATCGACCATCGCCACGATTCGTCCTTGTGGTGTCAGTTCCGTATATCCTCCGTTTAACCCGGATGGCAACTGACTCATCACTTGCTTCGCTTTCGTCTGTTTGGCCGTCGACAGATACGTCTCGATCGTCGCTTGGTGCGTCGATAAATAGTCTCTTGCTTCGGCATCATCCAAGTCATACCGTGAACGTACTAACTGAATCGCTTCGCGTACGACCGTATCCATATAGTCTGGATATTGAATCGTTTGACTTCGGTATGCGGCTTGAAGTTTCACACCATGATATTGATCATAGGCGCTTTTGGAGATGACGCCCGCTTCGAATAGTTGTGTCAAAATCCGATCTTTTCGCTCGAAATAAGCATCTGACGGATTGAGCGGATCATAGAGTGACGGGTTGTTCGGTACCGTCAACAAATAGGCGAGTTGGTTCCAGTTTAAATCGGCGAGCGGTCTCGAAAAGTATGTATCGGCCGCAGATTGAATGCCATATACATTATGTCCGAAGAAAATGACATTGCTATATGCAGTTAAAATTTCTTTCTTGCTATAATTTTCTTCTAATGCTCGTGCAATCAATAATTCTTTCACTTTTCGTTCATATGTCCGTTCGTGAGTTAAGTAAACATTTCGTGCGAGCTGTTGGGTGATTGTACTTCCACCTTGAACAGATGTCTCGTTCGCGTTATTAATAAATGCCCGAGCAATCCCGCTCAAATCGTAGCCGGGATGGGCATTAAATTTTCGGTCTTCAATGATCATGATGGCTTCTTGAATGTGTTCAGGTAATGCCTTTGGAGAGACGTCATTTCGGCGACCTGCCAAGTAAATCTGCTGTTCGCCACCATTGTACGCGAGCGTGATTGCATGCTTCGACGAGAGTGGTTGCTCTGATACCAGTTCTTGTCCCCAAGATAAAATTTCATCTGTCTTTTCGATCTCTTCTTTCAATGCATTCGCAAGCGTCAAAGAAGTCGCCAGTAGTCCTGCAAAAAACAAGATTCCAATCCAAGCTCTCATCGTTTCACCTCTTTCTACTCATTATATCGTCACATTTACAAAAAAATAAAAATGTAAACGTTATCATATAATAATTCGAGAAGGAATACTTTAGGAAAGAGCGAAAAAGGGTAAAAGAGGTTGTATATTACGATTTTGAGGAGGCTTATTATTTATGAAGCAAGAAATGGTTGCGATGCTCCTTGCGGGAGGAGAAGGAAAACGATTGGGGCCTCTCACGCGAAAAACGGCGAAGCCTGCCGTTCATTTTGGCGGAAAGTACCGAATCATCGATTTCCCATTGTCAAACTGCACGAACTCGGGAATTACAACAGTCGGGGTGTTGACGCAATACGAGCCGCTTGAATTGAATCGTTACTTAGGAATTGGGACGGCATGGGATTTAGATCGTCGTAACGGGGGCTTAGCCATTCTCCCACCTTACCAAGCACAGTCGGGGAAAAATTGGTACGAAGGGACAGCGAACGCGATCTATCGTAACTTGAGCTACATCGATGATTACGATCCGGATTATGTTTTGATCCTATCAGGAGACCACATCTACAAGATGGACTACGAGAAGATGCTCGAAGCCCACAAAGAAAAACAAGCCGATGTGACAATCTCCGTCATGGAAGTGCCTTGGGACGAAGCTTCACGTTTCGGGATCTTGAACACGGCGGATGACCTTCGCATCAATGAGTTTGAAGAGAAACCTGAAGATCCAAAGAGTAACTTGGCGTCGATGGGGATTTATATCTTCAACTGGAGCGTCTTGCGCGAGCATTTGATTAAAGATGCGGAAGACGAAACATCAAGCTTTGACTTCGGAAAGAACATCATTCCAAACACGCTTCTCCAAGGGCTAGATGTTTTCGCCTATAAGTTTAAAGGCTACTGGAAAGATGTTGGAACGATTCAATCGCTTTGGGAAGCGAATATGGATCTTCTTGAGGAAGAACCACCATTCGATTTGTACGATCCAAACTGGAAAATCTATTCGGTCAATCCGAATCAGACGCCGCAATATATCGGTAAAGATGCCTGCGTCGAACAGTCTGTGATCAATGAAGGGTGTCATATCGAAGGGGAAGTACAACATTCGGTTCTATTCTATGACGTTCGTGTCGGCGAAGGATCGCTCGTGAAAGACTCGGTCATCATGCCGGGGGCTAGAATCGGGAAGGATGTAACAATTCACAGAGCCATTGTCGCAAGCTGTGCAGTCATTGAAGACGGCGCGACAGTCGGTGAGCCGGGTGGTGAAATCGTTGTTATTGAACCACACGAAAACATTGAAAGCGGCACCGTCTTCAAACAACGAGTTTGATACGAGTAAAGAGACACGCAAGGAGGCGTTACTGTTGACGAACGATTTATTAGGGGTCATTAACTTAGGCACGGAGCAAGGGCTGTTTCCGGAATTTACAGGTCATCGTAATTTGGCGTCAGTCCCATTCTCGGGACGTTATCGTCTCATTGATTTCACGTTGACGAATATGATTACGCAAAACATCAGTCAAGTGGGGATTTTCACGTTAGACAAGTACCGCTCGTTGATGGACCATCTCGGATCAGGAAAAGAATGGGACTTGGACCGTTCACAGGGCGGACTTCATATTTTCCCGCCTGCCTTAAAACCTGACGGGGAAGCATATCTCGGTGACTTGGCCAACTTCTCGATGCACCGTGAACATTTCATTCGCAGCAAACAGCCGTACGTCGTCATTACGGGATCGAATGTGTTGACGACAATCGACTATAACGACATGCTCGAACACCACAAGTCGATGGGAGCAGACATCACACTTGCCTATACAACGCATGAACAGAAGTGTGGCTACTGTCGCCCGATTCGTCTTGGTGAAAATGATCGCGTCGTCGGTGTTTCAGAACGTGGTTTTTCACCGGATGATGAATATGCGTTCACAGAAACAATCATCATGTCGAAAAATCTATTCATGCGCCTTGTCGACGAAGCGACGTCTAAAGGAGAATATGACTTGTTAGACGGTGTCATCCGTCCACAGCTCCATCGGTTGCATGTGCACGGATACCATTATGTCGGTAAAATGCAGGCTATTCATTCGGTACTTTCTTACTATAACGAGAGCATGCGACTGCTTCGTGGAGAAGGAATCATCTATGACTTCCCACACATCTATACGAAGATCAAGCATGAGCCACCGACTCGCTATTTGAAAGGATCAAAAGTGAACGAAGCGCTCGTTGCGAACGGGTGTAAGATTCATGGTGAAGTTCAAAACAGTATTCTCTTCCGTGGTGTTCAAGTGAGTAAGCACGCACGCGTGAAAAACTCAATCATTTCGTCGAAGTCGATTATTGAAGAAGGCGCTGTCGTCGAAAATGCGATTCTTGATAAAGAAGTTGTCGTAAAACGGGGGCAAGTCATCCGAGGCACAATCGACGAACCGATTGTCATCGCAAAACGAACAGTGGTGTGAGGAGGATTTTATGAAAATTTGGTATGTTGCTTCAGAAGCGGCACCGTTCATGAAAACGGGGGGGCTCGCCGACGTTGTCGGTTCGCTCCCTCAAGCGGTGGCGGATTTAGGAGAAGAAGTGAGTGTCGTCATGCCGAAATATGGCTCGATTGCTGCAGAATATGTGGACGAGATGGAGTATTTATTTGACCTCATCGTTCCGGTCGGTTGGCGGAAGCAATTCGGCGCGGTCTTGAAATTAGAGCGAGATGGCATCACATATTACTTTATCGATAACGAATATTACTTTAAACGTGACGGTGTCTTATATGGACACTTTGATGATGCGGAACGCTTCGCCTTCTTCTCACGGGCAGTCCTTGAGATGATTGGGAAAATGGAAGAGGTACCTGATGTTCTTCATTGTCACGACTGGCAGACCGGTATTCTACCGGCCTTTCTACGAATTCATTATCAACATATTGAAGCGTATCAACGCATTCGTACGGTTTATACCATCCATAACTTGCAGTACCAAGGAATTTTCCCGGAAGAAATTCTTGGAGAACTATTACAGTTCGGCCATGAGCATTTTACGGCCGAAGGGATTCAACATAACGGTCTCGTCAACTATATGAAAGCTGGAATTGTGCATTCCGATCAAATCACGACGGTCAGTCCGTCTTATCGGGACGAAATCATGGAACCGTATTATGGGGAAGGCTTAGACGGGGCATTACGTCATCGTGCGGTCGATGTCCGAGGCATTTTAAACGGGATCGATTTGGCAACGAACGATCCAAACACAGATGCGCGAATCAAACAGACGTATAACCTCGATACGTACAAAGAAGGAAAGCTTGCGAACAAACGAGCGTTACAAGAACGACTCGGTCTAGAAGTCCGAGATGACGTCATGCTCATCGGGTTCGTCAGCCGTCTCGTTGACCAAAAAGGGCTCGATTTAATCAATGGCGTGTTTGAAGAACTCGGTCAGTTGCCATGCCAATTCGCATTCCTTGGTTCGGGACAACCAGAATACGAAGGAATCGTTCACGAGATGACAGCAGCACATCCAGGGAAAGTGGGCTCTTATATCGGTTTTGACATCGAACTCGCTCACTTGATTTACGCTGGATCGGATGCTTTTTTAATGCCGTCACGTTTTGAGCCGTGTGGACTCAGTCAATTGATTTCCATGCGCTATGGCACATTGCCGATTGTCCGTGAGACGGGTGGACTTCGTGACACGGTGAAGCCGTATAACGAATTCACGCAAGAAGGGACCGGATTCGGGTTTATGAACTACAATGCCCATGAGATGCTGGCAACGATCGAAAAAGCGATTCGTGTCTTCTATGAGAAAGAAAATTGGCATGCCCTCGTCCATCAGGCGATGACCGCGGACTTTAGCTGGAAACAATCCGCCAAGCAATATCGTGAGTTATATCATTTATTCGCATGAGTGGAAGGAGCTAACTTGATTTATGTTCACAGATAAACAGAGCTTTGTCGACGCGTTTAAAGAACGATTCATCGCATTAAATGGAAAGTCGATCGAGGATGGGACAGAGCAGGAAGTGTATCAAACCTTGGCAACGATGGTGCGCGAACAAGCCATGCCGAAATGGATCCACACGCGAGACCGTCAAGAAGAAAAACATAGTAAACAAGTCATCTACTTCTCGCTTGAATTTCTATTAGGTCGATTCCTGTATAACAACTTGTTGAGTCTCGACGTGTTAGAGCTCGTCAAAGAAGGACTCGAAGATCTTGGATACGACTTCACGGACATCACGGAGATCGAGCCAGAACCGGGACTTGGGAACGGGGGACTTGGCCGCTTAGCAGCCTGCTTCCTCGATTCATTGGCCGCGCTCAGTTTACCTGGACACGGAAACGGGATCCGTTACCGCTATGGTCTCTTCAAACAAAAGATTGTCGATGGGTATCAAGTCGAGTTACCGGACAACTGGCTACGTGACGGCAATATGTGGGAGACGAGACGTCAGGATAAAGCGGTCGATATCAATTTCGGTGGATGGATTGAGATGAAGCAAATCGGAGATCGGTTACGCGTCGTCCATCATCCGGATGAAGTCGTAAGAGCGGTACCTTACGATATGCCGATTATCGGCTATCAAAATGACGTCGTGAATACGTTACGTCTTTGGAACGCGGAGTCGCCGCTTGACGATGAGGCGTATTTAGAGAAAACGAAAGGGACGTACAAAGACTTGTTGCGATACAAACAGTCGATTGCGACCATTTCGGAATTTTTATATCCAGATGATACGACGTATGAAGGAAAAGTACTGCGTTTGAAACAACAGTACTTCTTTGTGTCGGCGGGGATTCAATCGATGCTTGCTTCCTATGTGAAGCGGAATAAGTCGCTCAAACAATTAGGTGACCATTATGCGATTCATATTAACGATACACACCCGGTTGTTGCGATTCCTGAATTGATGCGAATCTTGATGGATGAGCATGGGTACGGTTGGGACGAGGCGTGGCGCATCACGAAGAGCGTCATGTCGTTCACGAACCACACACTTCTCGCCGAAGCGCTTGAGAAATGGCCAGTCGAGATGTATCAACGGCTACTACCTCGCGTGTATCAAATTATCGAGGAAATCAATCGACGTTTCTGTCGGGACGTATTGGTCAACTATCCTCATCTGGAATCACATATGGGGGAAATCGCAATCGTATCGAACGAGCACATCAACATGGCCAACTTGGCTGTCGTCGGCTCTCATTCGACGAACGGGGTTGCCCAGATCCATACCGATATTTTAAAACAGCGCGAGATGCGTTACTTATATGAGATGTTCCCACTACGCTTCAACAACAAAACGAACGGGATTACGCATCGACGTTGGCTCTTGAAATCGAATCCGCGACTGTCTGACGCGATCACGGAAGCGATTGGACCGTCATGGGTCGAACACCCGAACGACATGGAAAAGTTGATGGGTGTCTCGAAAGATAAGAGCTTCCAAGAAATCGTGATGGATGTGAAACAACAAAATAAATTTGATTTGGCTGCTTATATCCAGGAGGAGACGGGAGAGGTTGTTGACCCGCATTCCATTTTTGACGTTCAAGTTAAGCGTCTCCACGCCTATAAGCGTCAGCTCCTGAATGCCCTTCATATCCATGCGCTTTACTTGAAGATTCAAGCGGATCCAACGTTTACGATGGTTCCTCGTACGTTCATTTTTGGCGCCAAGGCGGCACCGGGGTACTATTACGCGAAGGAAATCATTCGCTACATCAATGCCCTCGCCACGTTGATCAATAAAGATAAGCGGGCGAGCCAATTCATTAAAGTCATCTTCCTTGAGAACTATCGTGTCTCAATGGCGGAACGTATTTTCCCAGGCTCTGACTTGAGCGAACAAATCTCGACAGCGAGCTACGAGGCGTCGGGTACCGGAAACATGAAGTTCATGATGAACGGTGCGTTGACAATCGGTACGTTAGACGGTGCGAATATCGAGATTCGTGACGCGGTCGGAGACGATCATATCTTTATTTTTGGGTTATCCCCACAAGAAGTCATGAACTATAAAAAGTTCGGAGGATACCATGCGGCGGAAATCTATCATGCCCACCAAGAAATTAAAGATGTGGTCGATGGTCTCGTCAACGGTACATTTGATAAGGTCGGTGAATATCAGTTCCAGTCGATCTTCGACTCACTCCTCGTCTATAACGATGATTTCCTCGTATTGAAAGACTTCATCTCCTATATGCGAGCACAGCGACGCGTCGACGAAGTCTTCAGTGACCGTCCGCGTTGGGCAGAGAGCTCAATCGTCAACACGGCAAAATCAGGAATCTTCTCGAGTGACCGAACAATCACTGAATATGCAAACGCAGTCTGGAACATCAAACCGACGAGTGTCAAATAAAGATTATTTTGGAATAACATTAACTTCGGTGTAAAATAAACGACCTCGTTTTCTGGATAGCTGATCCAGTCAGAATAGGATCCGGGATAAAGTCGAACATCGTCTTTCCCAAGAGCGTGCAGCGCCAGAATATTGACGCAGGCGGTCACGCCGCTACCGCAATAAAAGATTGGATTTTCCACGGTAAGGACGTCTTTATAAAGCTCTTTTAAATCGTGAAAGTCTTCTAGTGTACCGAGCTCGGTGATGGCCTCGGCATAAGAACAGAGCAATGCGTTCGGGATATGGCCTGCCTTTTGGTCAATCGGTTCATGTGTCCCGTTAAAGCGATCCTCTGTTCGCGAATCATAGAGTGAACCGCTCGTAGCGGCTTTCACTTCTTCGAGTGTCGCGATCATGTCATCTTGAAAATCTGGGGCATAGTCACTCGCTGGGTAGTTCGGCACGTCGGCCGTGGTCTCACCGCAATAAGTGATGCCAGATTGGATACCGCCTTCTAGGACGACGACCCGTTCGTGACCGGCCCACTTGAAGAGCCACCACGCACGAGCTGCGAATGGGAAGCCGTCATCATAAATGACGACCAAATCTTCTTTTTTCAAGCCGATGCGACGGAGTGTTGCCGTCCACGCTTCTTTTGAAGGAAGCGGGTGACGTCCGCCATGTTCGCCGAGCGGACCGGACAAGTCTTCCATCAAATCGAGAAAGACAGCGTTCGGAAGATGTCCCTTTCGGTAGACATATTTACCATAGGACGCGTCGTTTAGCGAATATCGGCAATCGATGAAACGAATCGAGTTCGTATGCACGATTTGTTTTAATTCTTGGGCACGCATTGTTGGAAACATTAATATCACCTCGAGGTTTCGTTACTCTCATCGTATACAAGATGGAAGCAATTGGCGAGTACTTCGATTGAATTTTTTGAGGGTGAAAGGGGAATGAATCATGACATGGCAACAAACGTATGACCGTTGGAATCAATTTGAAGGACTTGAACCGCATTTACGAGCGGAACTTGAGGAACTCGCAAAAGATGAGACAACGTTAGAAGACGCATTTTATAAGACGCTTGAGTTCGGGACAGGCGGGATGCGCGGAGAAATCGGACCGGGTGCGAACCGGATGAACGTATACACGATTCGAAAAGCGTCACAAGGATTTGCTGACTTTATCGCAGCTTCAGGAGAAGAAGCGAAACGTCACGGCGTCGTGATCGCCCATGATTCGCGTCATTTTTCACCAGAGTTTGCATTAGAGGCGGCACGGACGCTTGCATCAAATGGGATCAAGACGTACTTGTTCCCAAGTTTGCGCGCCACACCGGAACTCTCGTTTGCCGTACGTCATTTGAATGCGTTCGGTGGTATCGTCATCACGGCGAGTCACAACCCGCCTGAATACAATGGGTTCAAAGTGTATGGGGCAGACGGTGGACAGCTTCCGCCAGCAGAAGCGGATGAACTTGTCAGTTACGTCAATGCGATTGAAGATGAGTTGAAAATCGACATCGAAGATGAGGCGGCACTTCGTCAAACAGGACTACTCGTCACAGTGGACCCGTCCGTCGATGAGGCTTATATGGAAGCACTCCAGTCAATTCGGATTCATCGTGACGTACAGGACAGCCCTCTTCAAATCGTGTATTCACCACTCCACGGGACGGGACGCCGTCCGGTCATGGAAGGGTTGAAAGCGTACGGGTTTGACCATGTGACGATTGTAGAAGAGCAAGCAGAACCAGATGGTGCTTTCCCGACCGTCAGTTATCCGAACCCAGAAGAAAAAGCTGCGTTTAAACTGGCGATGGAGTACGGGGATCGCGTCGGAGCCGATTTGCTCATGGCAACGGACCCGGATGCGGACCGTGTCGGCTTGACAGTACGCGGTCGTGACGGGGAATGGTTCGTCTTGACCGGTAACCAGACAGGTGCACTCTTAATGGAATATATCTTGTCACAAAAGAGTGAGACAGGAACACTCCCTTCGAATGGTTTCGTCGCCAAGACGATCGTCACGTCAGAACTCGGGGCCGCGATTGCGAAAGCATACGGTGTGCATCTTGAGAACACGTTGACAGGATTCAAGTTTATCGGGGAGAAAATCAAACAATATGAGGAATCAGGCGAATATGAATTCCTCTTTGGCTATGAAGAAAGCTACGGCTATTTGATCGGTGACTTCTGCCGTGACAAAGATGCGGTTCAGGCTTGTCTACTCGCAGCTGAAATGGCGGCATATCATAAACAGCAAGGTCGGACGCTTTATGATGCGTTGCAGTCGATTTATGAGAAGTACGGTTTCTATGAAGAGTCATTACAGTCGATGACATTGAAAGGGAAAGCCGGTCTCGAACAAATCGGTCGTATGATGGAAGCGTTCCGTGCCAATCCGCCGAAAGAAGTTGGGGGATACGAAGTCGTTCGTTTCGAAGATTATAAGAAACAAGTGGCGACTGACTTACGGACGAACACGTCTGAAGCAATCGAGTTACCATCATCGAACGTCTTGAAATTCGTCTTTGCGGACGGGTCGTGGTTCTGCCTTCGCCCATCTGGCACAGAGCCGAAAATCAAGTTTTACTTTAGTGTTCATGCGGATCGCGCCGAGAAGACGACAGCGAAACGTGAAGCAATTGAAGCGGACGTCATGAAACAGGCAAAAGCCATCGATTGATGGGGGACATCACTCTAGCGATAGGGTGATGTTTTTTGTTTGACATGAAGACATCGCGCCAGTATGATGAGATTATTGTTTAAAACCGTGTAATCATATAAGGATTATAGGAAAGGCGGAATTATTATGAAAAAGACATTAACAAGCGTACTCGCAATCGGAGCTTCAGTCGGGCTTCTCGCAGCTTGCGGTAACGAATCAGACAGTGGAGCGGACGAAGCAGTCATCACTGTCGGGACAGAGGCGACATACCCACCGTTCACGTATAAAGAAAAAGGTGAACTGATGGGATATGACATCGACGTCTTGAACGAAGCGGCAGAACGTGCCGGTTATAAAGTGGAATACGAGGCAATGGATTTCAAAGGACTCGTTCCAGCACTTGATGCTGAACGCATCGACATGATTGCTAACCAAATGAGCATCACACCTGAGCGTGAAGAGAAGTATGCGTTCTCTGACCCGTATGCAGTATCAGGTGCTCAAGTCATCGTTGGTTCGGACAACAACGATATCCAAGGAGTAGAAGACCTCGACGGCAAATTAGTCGGATCGACACAAGGTTCAGTCTATGCACAAATGGCTGAAGAAGCTGGCGCTGAAGTGAAATACTACAAAGGGGCGAACCAAGTCCTTCAAGACCTCGAAGTCGGTCGTCTTGATGCAGCATTGAACGACCGTCTCTTCATCTTGACAGAGCTTGAAAAAACAGGCTATGACGTGAAAGCAGTCGGTGACATCTTCAATACGAGTGAAGCTGGATTCATGACACGTCAAGATAGCGACGTTCTCGAGAAGTTGAACGATGCACTTGCGGAAATGAAAGAAGACGGTACGATGCAGGAAATCGGTGAGAAGTACTTCGGTGAGGACATCAGTCAATGAATGAACTGATCACGACCGTCATAGATAACCGCTCGGTCTATCTTGAAGCCGTCCAGCTCACGTTGATCGCCAGTGTCCTGTCGATTCTTCTCGCCTTGGCGCTCGGTCTGATCATCGCTTTACTTCATAGTAGCCCGATTAAAATCGTGCGATTGTTCACGCGGACGTACATTTCGTTCTTCCGTGGAACACCGCTCTTACTTCAATTATTGATTTTGTATGTCGGTCTCACTGGGTTCGTGCAACTCAGTGGGATGCAGGCGCTGATTTTCGGACTCGGATTCCACTTTGCGGCCTATATTTCGGAAGCGTTCCGGGCAGCCATCAACTCTGTCGACAAAGGACAGGTTGAGGCGAGTGTCGCGCTAGGAATTCCGAAAGTGAAGCGTTTCAAAGACATCATTTTCCCACAGGCGCTCTCTCGCGCCATCCCGCCTGTCTCGAACTCGGTCATCGACATCATCAAGTCGACGTCACTCGGTTCGGTCATCGCGGTTCAGGAGTTAACGTATGTGTCTGACCAAATTGCCGCAACGACATATTTGGTCATGCCGTTACTCTTGTTCTCGGCTTCGATTTATTGGATCTTATCGACCTTGATTCAAGCCGGTCAACACAAACTCGAACAGCGTTACGCGATTCGATAAGAAAA
>NZ_JAPEHX010000062.1:0-17477 GCF_028823655.1 Exiguobacterium sp. B2(2022)
TTCTACATGTTCGGGAAAGCACTCGACAACAATGGCGAAATGCCGCGTGTGCCGGTATATGCGATGGCGCTCGTCGGTGTCGTCGACGTATCTGCAGCGATTTTCGTTTTATAATACGATTCCGCTCTGACTTCGGTCAGGGCGGTTTTTTATTTGATGATTTGGATATGGTAGACTTTGGATAGTGAAAGCGGGGGAGAGTATATGAAAAAATGGTTGTTCTTCGGTTTTATTGTGTTGATTGTAACTTGGGCCTGGTTGACACCGATATATACGACTAGTCCAGATATGGATGACTTTGTGAGCTGGTTCGAGGAAACGTATTCGGTACAATGTGAAGATGAGAGCTGTGACTCATTTACGCTTGGGAATCAGACAAATACATATGTGAATGAAGAAGGGTATATGAAACAGTCCAGTGGCTTTTCCACTTTCGACATGGAGGTCAGGCGATTATACCGAAGTGTCGAAGAACCAGAACGAGTCGGGAAGATTGAAGTGAGATGGAATCAAGATTCATTCGAGATTACGGAAGAGACGGGTATCTTTGTTTCTTCGCCTTAGGAGACTTGAAGCATGCTGATGATTACTCAGGATATAAAGGAGAAGCGCTATGAGGCGCTCATCGATACTTTGCTTGAACACTGCACTCACTTTGCGTTCGTGGAAGACAGGCGCCGAATGAAGATCGAAGAAGAGCGCCTGGCGTATATGGATGTACTGACGGAAGAGATTCGTTGGGATTTGATGGAACGAACCATCGTAAGTGAATGGGAGACGACAAGACTATCTGGGGATACGGCGTATTTATATTCGTTCCATATGAATTATCGGACAGCACAGTTCCTAAAAGAGCATGGTGGCTCATTGTTCAGTTGGCTCAATCCAGAACTTCCAGAAGACTTGATGTTTTATAAGGGGGAGACGTGCGTGCTTGCGGTATGTTCCCATGAATCGTTCTTTGTCGTCGATGAAGCGTTGTGGGGGAAGATTCAATGAGATGAATGATTAAGGTCACCTCTTATACTATTATGGCAGTTTGTTGGGGAACGGTCTCCAGTCCGAATCTTTTCTGTCGCGTTCATTTGGTTTTCTGACAGAGTCAGAAAAAAGTCGTTCACTCGCACCAAATTGAATATAATTTTGTTGAGCCTGTCGAAGCGATACCGTATTCGCACCGCCTTCATAATCGGGATCGTCGAATTGAACCCCGTCATCTTTCCAAAAACAAATTCCACAAATATCGTATGTGCCTGGAGGTTCTTCTTCTAACGTCTGGTAGCCACAACATGGGCATGTGTATCTCAAGATCATCACCTCATTGTTTAGTATAGTGGATACAAGCAAAAAAGCGTCCGACCTTTTCTCAGGTCGAACGCTTTTTCTGTCATCACATAACCATCGAGATCAACGTCAAGATGGCGAGCCCACCTTGCGTCAGGATAATCTTCTTGTCACTCGTGATACTGCCATATAGGGCAACGAGAATAATATAAGTCAGAATCATAGTGACAATCTCGACCGAATTGGGGGAGACGTATAGCCCGTATAAGAGCCCGACCCCGATCAATCCGTTATACACTCCTTGATTTTTGAATAAAACCGATACCGAGTCTCTCGTCAGCTCGTCTTTCGGCATGCGAAAGACACGTGACGTCGAGGAAGAGGCTGTCGCAATCGTCTCTAAATAGAAGATATAGAAGAATTCGATGGCGACGAGTGTCCCGAGCACAAGGGTGAGCGTCGACATATTAGTTGACCGCTGCTACTTGTACGACCGGTTTCGCAGAAACGTAGTTCGCGACGTTTTGTGCGAAGTTGATGAGGGCCGGGTTTTGGTTGTGTTGCTCGAGAGCAGCTTGGTCTTCCCAATTCTCGATCATGACGAAACGGTTCTCGACAGACGTTGACTCATATAGGTCATATCCGACGCAGCCCGCTTCTTGTTTTGATGAGTCGATTAAGACTTGGATGTCACGCAAGAAGTTCTCGCGTTGTGATGCTTGGATATCGAATGTGGCGTTGACTAAGATCATGGTTGATTCCTCCGATTGTGTGGTGAATTATTTGAACGATGTGACCGTTTGAGCGTCAAGACGAACTGATTCGTAACCTTCTTCTGCCGCTTTCCCGACAGACAAGATCATGACAGGAACGTAACGGTCTTTGTCGAGACCGAACGCTTCAGCGAGTTGGTCTTTCTCGAAACCACCGATTGGGTTCGTGTCATAGCCGTGTGCACGTGCTGTGAGCATGAATTGCATCGCAGCGAGACTCGCATCGATCTTCACGATGTCGTTCATCTCTTGTTTCGAGAGGTTTTTGTAGTAAGGGATGATTGCGCCGAGCTGTTGGTCACGAACTTCTTGTGGCATTTTGCCTTCTGCGACCGCTTGATCGTAGATTTGTTCGCCGTACTCGTAGCACTCCATGTCTCCAAAGATGAGGAGCATCGCAGAAGACGTGTCGTTTTGACGTGTGTTGAAGCGGATGAGCGGCTTGAGCGTCTCTTTCGCTTCTGGGCTTTCGACGACGACGAAGCGCCATGGCTGCATGTTGACCGATGATGGAGCAGTCGTTGCTTCCTGAATCATCTCGAGCATCTCTTCTTGTGAGATTTTCACGTTCTCGTCATAGACACGGATTGATTTACGACCGAACATAACGTCTTTGAATGTGTTGTTTTCGAATGTAGTTGCCATTGGTGAATTCCTTCTTTCTCTGTTTAGGTGTGACTGTTCAATTTTTGAAGCAGTCCGGATAAGTGTTGAATCTCTTCAGCGGACAAGGCTTGTAAGACGAGGTGGTTGGCCTGTTCGTCTCGCTCGCAATCCCTTAGGTCTTGCTCTGCTTTCTCTGTCACACGGACGAACATCTCGCGATGGTTCTCCGCATTCCGCTCTCTGACGACATATCCTTTCTCTTCAAGGATTTTCAAATGTCGGGTGATGGCGGCATTGTCAATTTTCATTTCTTCTTTAATCACGCGTTGCGAACAAACGCCTCGTTCTTTGACGACTTGTAACATCTCGTAGCGGGTCAGGCTGAATCCTGTCTCCCGTTCGAACGACGATGCGACGTTTTGTTCCGCCAACTTGATTTGGTAAAGTAATCGGCTGATTTCACGTAGGTCCATTGCGTCCCACCTTTCTCAATTGACTTATCAATAGTTGACTTGTCAAACGATACAAGACGACACCGAAATTATCGTGTCGTCTCGTCTTCGATGGGAGTGCCATCAAAATGATATTCTGTCATGAACGTCGTCTCGTCGAATCCGTATAGACGGTCGTAGGCGTTCAAATCCTCAATCGTCCGCACGTCGAGGAATGAAGGGTCGATGGCAGACGCTTCGCGCGTGAACATCATGTACCGTTCCGTATAGTCGTCATTGCCACCCGGCTTCCCGTCGAACGAGAAATGGATCGAGTAGACGTCAGGCTCGATGTCACGCATGACGTCGAGGATGCGCTGTTTTTGTTCGTCCGTGTTGTTCCAGTCTTCATGAAACATGATCGAGACGTCGAGATACGTTTCCGGATTCGTTTCATAGATAGAAGTCGGGGTCGGGCTGACGTTCGCTTGTGTTTCCTCGGACACACCGATCGGCACCTCCGCACGGACGGTCTCTTCCTCTTTTAATATTCCTTGCGATACGAGCCGCTCGTGAATCGTTCGCTCCGCCTCACGTTCCCAATACGTCTCGAGCACGTTATCATGGATGGAGCCGTCGCCATACGTCTCGAGAAAATAAGTACCGGCGAACGGTTCTTTCGTCAATGTGACTTCCCCGACATAACCGCCCATCTTCCAATCATGTGACAGTTCGATATCGGGTTGTTCCTGATACGTATCTTTTACATAAGTACTGTATGCATCTCGCGCCTCGGATTTCTCAATCGTCGTATATACGAAAAACCCGCCAGCGAGAAGCCCGCCGACAATGCCTGCCACGATTCGTTTTTTCATCATTTCGTCACCTCTTTCCCAATGTACCTCATATGTCGAGGAGAAACCTCGGTCCAAAGTCTTATTCAAATCATTTCCATTTCCCTGTAAACTGAAAGTGCCCTCGAAATACTATTGCAATTACGTGTACTAATACATATAATACACTTAAAGAGTGACATTGACTATGAGAGGGTGTGACCCATGTTATACAAAATTGATATGAAGAGTTCAGAACCGCTTTACGAACAAATCGTCAATCAAACGAAAGAACTCGTCATCCGCGGCATCTTACGTCCGGGAGACAAGGTGATGTCTGTACGCGAACTTGCCACCGACCTCGTCATCAATCCAAATACGGTCAGTAAGGCGTATCAGGAGTTGGAGCGACTCGGCCTCCTCGAGATGCGGCGCGGGCGCGGGACGTTCGTCTCCGAAGACTGGGTAGACGACGATGCATCAAGAGAACCGGTCATCGCATCGATCAAGAAGATCGCGATTGATTGCCATTATGCGAATGTGCCATTAGAAGAAGCCATCGACGTATTGCGGACCGAATATGAGAAAGTAGGGGAAGCCAATGCTGAAAGTTGAGCAATTGAGTAAACAAATCGACCGCCAGACGATTTTGGACGGAATTGACTTTACCGTCGAATCAGGAGAAATCGTTGCGCTCGTCGGGCGTAACGGTGCCGGCAAGACGACACTTCTCCGGACAATGGTCGGAATCATCCGCCCCGATCAGGGAGACGTGTTATATGGAACGAAAAGTATCTTTAAAGACGCAGGATTGAAGCGGGACGTCATCTTCGTACCGGATTCGGCGGATGCACTCAAACACTACACGGTGAACGAAGCGACGGACTTGTACGAGTCGATCTATCCATCGTTCAATCGGTCCGCCTTCCGTGAGACGTTGACGCGCTACAATATCGACAATAAAAAAATTCGCCAACTCTCAAAAGGGCAAAAGGCGCTCGTCACGTTATCGCTCGCTTTCGCCGTCCAAGCGAAATACTATCTGCTCGACGAACCGACGGACGGTCTAGACGTCGTCGCCAAGTCAGACGTGTTGAAACTCATGATTGCCCAAGTCGAGAAACGGAACTGCTCGATCATCGTCTCGAGCCACCAGTTGCACGAACTTGAACGAATCGCCGACCGCATCATCATGATCGAGAAAGGGCGCGTCAAAGCGATCATGTCGCTCGAAGAGGCGCGTGCCCTCAGCATCAAGTGGCAAGTCGTCTTCAACGATCATGTCCCCGTCGAGTTGCTCGAACGAAAAGATATCGAAATCATTAGTGTGACAGGACGTGTCGTGCTGTTCATGGCGAAAGAACGGACGGAGGAGCTCGAGACGTTCATCGATTCATACAATCCGATGCTCATCGAAGAGATCCCGATGTCTCTCGAAGACGTGTTCCGTATCCAGTTAGGAGGAGAAGCCCATGCCGTCTAAAGTGTTGTTGAAGAAAGATTGGAAACAAGTGTCGCTGCTTTGGATCTTGCTCGTCTTCTTAGGGATCGTCGCTTTCACGGTGCCGGTATGGACGGATATGTATGCGTACGAACAACAGATTCTTGAAATTAAACAAAACCCGAGCGACTTCCCGGATATCGTGACAGGTGATGTGAACGAGATGGTGCCGGAAGACTTCTTCGGGGATGGATCTGGATACGGATACCTCGGAGGTCTGAACGGACTCATTCCGTCAGGCGGTGTCATTTTCTTGTTTGTCATCTTCGGTGCCCTCATGGCGTCCGTGTTGATCGGAAGTGAACGCAATAGCCAAATGTCCGATTTCACGATGTCGTTACCGTACACGCGTACCCAGCTATACATATCGAAATGGGTGCTCGGTGCGACAGGAATTGTAACATCGACCTTGATTGGTGGGACGTTGATGTTCCTCATCATCCGCTTCTCCGATTACTCCTTCTTGATGGAAGGAAAAGAGTTCAAGGTGATCGCGATGATTCTATTCTTGATGCTATCCGGAATTTCGTTCTTCTCGCTCTCGTTATGGATGGGATCGTTTGGCGGAGAGTCCATCTCACAAGTCATCTGGACGTTTGTCGCGCTCATCTTTCCGATGGGGATTTTACTCCTCGTCCAAGGTTCACTCTATGCGTTTTTCCCAGATCGACTCTTCTTGTTCGTTGAAGAAGCGTTCGAGAGTATCCCGATGCGAATTTTGTCACCGCTAAACAATATTTTCAATGTCGATATGTATTCAGTGTATACGGATCAGTCGGTGTGGAATGACTTTATCACGTATGCCCCGATTCTTGCGATTGCGAACATCGTGCTCACATTCGGTCTCGGGTTGTGGATGTTCAAGGAAGCACCACAAGAGAACAACGGACGCTTCTTCATGTTCTCGAGCTGGTTGTGGCTCATCCATATCGTCATCGTCATTTGTTTCGCGATGTTAGGTGGCGTATTGTTCTCGGTCATCTCATACCCGCAAAACATGATCTTGTATGTGATTGGCTTTGTAATCGGTGCCTTTTTGGCGCACTTACTCGCCAAACGCTTGCTCTACCGCTTCAACTTGAAACTCAAATCGTAAGGAGGGACACCTATGAAACGCTTCTGTCTGTTGCTCGTTCTCGCCATCACATTGGCAGGTTGCACGAATCCGGAACCGAACGCCTTTGAATACAGAGGGTCGAAAGTCGGGGACAATGCCGCCGTCGTCGGGATTGCCGGGAGCTTGCCGCTACACGAATGCTATCAATCGGTCGAGTTGCAGACGAAGAAGCGTCCTTATGGGTTGACCGTCCGTTATGAAGATCCCGGAATGGAGCGAGCGGAGCAAGAGCGTCTTGCGATTCGGAATGCGGCTACTTACTTCACGCTCATTTCGAATGCGGAGATCGTCCGCTTCGCCTTCCCGAACCGGACGTATGCCTTCTCTCGGCCAGAGATGGAGGCGTGGTTCGGAACGGATTTCTCGAACATCCGTCACGAGAATGAGTTACAACAATTAATGAATCAGAAGTTGGAACAGCTGGATTCAAAAGATTCCTATTTTAGGCGGGTATGACAGCGATTGGATGACAAATCCAATCGCCTTTTCTTAGCATTATAATAGAGTTAACTGAATGAGTATTCATTTCCAAGGAGGAACAGCGATGAACAAACCGTGGTTACAAGATTATCCAGAAGGTATGCCCCAGTCGATTGATTACGAGGTAAAGCCGCTCTATGAGGCATTGTCTCGCGCAGCAAAGGATTATCCGAATCGTACGGCCGTCTCCTTTATCGGGAAAGAGTGGACTTTCGCGGAGATCGATGATGCCGCACGTCGACTCGCCACGATGCTCCAAGCGAAAGGACTTGAAAAAGGGGACCGCGTCAGCCTCATGCTCCCGAACTGTCCTCAATACGTCATCTCGTTCTATGCCGTGCTCTATGCAGGAGGGACCGTCGTCCAGACGAACCCGCTTTATACGGAGCGGGAGCTTGATAACCTCATCACGGATGCGGGCGTCAAAATTGTCATCACCCTCGACTTGCTCTATCCGAAAACGCTTCGCGTCAGTGAGAAGACGGAGATCCAAACCGTGATCACGACAAGTATCGCCGATTACTTACCGTTCCCGAAAAACAAGCTGTATCCGATCAAAGTGAAACGAGAAAATAATATTGTCATCGACACGACCGGCTCGACGCCGTTTAAAGACTACAAAGACTTTAATCCGGTCACGCCGCTCGACATCGATCCAAAAGAAGACGTCGCGGTTCTTCAATATACAGGAGGGACGACGGGACTTCCGAAAGGCGTCATGTTGACGCACTTCAACTTGACGGCGAATGCGGATCAAATCACGAACTTATTCTATAAGTATAATCGCGGGGACGAGAAGCGCGTCTTGTGTGTCGTTCCGTTCTTCCACGTCTACGGGATGTCGTGCTGTCTGAACTTCGGGATCACGAACGGATATGAGCTCGTGCTCGTGCCGCGCTTCGAAGTGACGGATGTCCTGAAGACGATTCAAAAGAAAAAGCCGCACTTCTTCCCAGGAGCTCCGACGATGTACGTCGGAATCTTGAACGACCCGAAACTGAAAAAATACGACTTGTCATCGATTGAAGCGTGTATCTCTGGTTCGGCACCGCTTCCGATTGAGGTGCAAGAGGAGTTCGAGAAGATCACAGGCGGTCGCATCGTCGAAGGATATGGTTTGTCTGAGACATCTCCAGTTACGCACGCAAACTTCTTATGGGATAAGCGAATCGTCGGCTCAATCGGTGCGCCGCTGTCGGATACTTCTGCTAAAATAGTAAAAGCAGACGGAGAGACGGAAGCAGATATCGGCGAGATCGGTGAAATCATGCTGAGCGGTCCACAAGTCATGAAAGGCTATTGGCAAAAACCGGAGGAGACGGCAGCCGTCTTGAAAGATGGATGGCTCGCGACGGGTGACCTCGGTTATATGGGTGAGGACGGATTCTTCTATATTGTCGACCGGAAGAAAGATATGATCATCGCCGGTGGATTCAACGTCTATCCACGTGAAATCGAAGAAGTGCTCTACGAACATCCGGCCGTCAAGGAAGCGGTCTGTATCGGTGTTCCTGACCCGTATCGTGGTGAGACGGTCAAAGCGTTCATCGTCCTTCGTGACGGGTCGAGCGTGACCGAAGAAGAGCTCGACAAGCATTGTCGTGAGAAGCTCGCGGCTTATAAAGTGCCGAAGCTGTACGAGTTCCGTGACGAGTTGCCGAAGACGTTCGTCGGTAAGATTTTACGCCGTGTTCTCGTCGACGAAGAGAAGGCGAAACAAGTGAAACAAAGCAGTTGACACCAAGCGTATGCATGATAGAATAATAAATGAATGAACCATCATTCATTTTTCTGCAGCGGTAAGGAGCTTGGGGTTAATGACAAATCATATTTCGAAAAGTGACCGAATCATTGATGCGGCGGTCAAAGTAATTGCCAATCACGGCTATCACGGTGCAAAGGTGACAGCCATCGCCAAAGAGGCGGGTGTTGCGGACGGCACGATCTATTTGTACTTCAAAAACAAGGAGCATCTCTTGATCGAGTTGTTCCAAGCGAAGATGGGGCTGTTCATCGACTACTCGAAACAACAAATCGGGAACGAGACGACAGCCGGAGATCAGTTGTATCAGTTGATCGAATCACATTTAAAACAACTGTCGGCCGATTACGACCTTGCCGTCGTGACACAAATCGAACTGCGACAGTCGAACTTGGTGCTTCGCCAAAAAATCGGAGAAGTGCTCAAACCATATTTGAATTTGATCGATTCGGTCGTCAAACACGGAATCGAGACAGGAGAGTTCGACAAGGATCTAGATTATCGACTCGCCCGTCAGATGATTTTCGGCACAATCGATGAGGTTGTGACGAGCTGGATGGCGAGCGGCTTCAAGTATGACTTGATGTCGACGCTTCCGAATGTGCACCATATGTTAAAGAAGGGGCTTACTTAACAGTGAGCCCTATCACTAGCTCAAAAAATGAATGCTGATTCATGAATGATGGGAAAGAATTGACTAAAGGGGGATCAACCATGAATATTTTTGTTTTGCTGAAACGTACGTTTGATACTGAGGAAGCGATTCAGCTCGAGAATGGGGAAATTCAAGAAGACGGCGCTGAGTTCATCATCAACCCGTATGACGAATATGCGGTCGAAGAAGCGATTCAAAAACGTGACGCACTCGGGGGAGAGGTCACGGTCGTCACGGTAGGACCAGAAGACGCGGACAAAGAGCTTCGGACAGCGCTCGCCATGGGAGCGGACAAAGCTGTTCGGATCTCGATCGAGGACGATGTCGAAGATGCGGACCACGTCACGATTTCAAAAGTACTCGCCACATACTTGAAAGAACAAGACGCAGACCTCATCTTTGCAGGGAACGTTGCAATCGATGGCGGTAGCGGACAAGTCGCACCACGTGTCGCAGAACTTCTCGACATGAATTACGTGACAACAATCACGGCTCTTGAAATCGACGGCACGACGGCTACGGTCACACGTGACGTCGAAGGGGATACAGAAGTCATCGAAGTTGCACTCCCACTTCTCGTGACGGCGCAACAAGGGTTGAACGAACCACGTTACCCGAGCTTGCCTGGGATCATGAAAGCGAAGAAGAAACCACTCGAAGAACTTGAACTCATGGACATCGATCTCGATGAAGATGAAATCGAAGCGAAAATCGAGACGATCGAACGATTCTTACCAGAAGAGAAGAAAGCCGGCCGTATCCTTGAAGGCGACATGTCGACACAAGTGAGCGAGCTCGTACAACTTCTTCGCACGGAAGCGAAAGTCATTTAAGGGGGAGATCATAGATGAAAGCTTTAGTACTCGCAGAAGCGCGTGAAGGCGCGTTACGTAACGTATCATTCGAAGCCATCGCTGCGGCGAAGCAATTGACAGACGATGTGACGGCAGTCGTGATTGGGGATCACGTGCAATCACTCGCGCAAGAACTTGGGGAGTATGGCGCAAGCCGTGTCCTCGTCGTTGAAGACGATCGCCTCAAACACTATACGCCAGACGGCTACGGGCAAGTGCTCCGTCAGTTGATTGAGCAAGAAAGTCCGGACATGATCGTCCTCGGACACACAGCACTCGGGAAAGACATCGCACCGAAACTCGCGGCACGTCTCGATGCTGGACTCATCAGTGACGTCGTCTCTATCGAAGGAACAGGTCGTGACGCTGAATTCGTTCGCCCAATCTACTCAGGCAAGGCGTTCGAGAAAGTGAAGTTCAAAGACTCGGTCATGTTCTTCACAATTCGTCCGAACAACATCGACGCACTTGCGCGTCAAGCAGGTGCAAGCGTCTCAGTTGAAACGCCAGCAGTTGAATTGAAAGACCTCGCGATGATCGTCAAAGAAGTCGTTCGTAAGGCGACAGGGAAAGTCGACTTGGCGGAAGCGAAAGTTATCGTCGCAGGCGGACGTGGCGTGAAGAGCGAAGACGGCTTCAAACCACTTGAAGAGTTGGCTGAACTTCTCGGAGGAGCGGTCGGTGCTTCACGTGGAGCATGTGACGCCGACTACTGCGACTATGCGCTTCAAATCGGACAAACGGGTAAAGTCGTCACACCAGACCTTTATATCGCGTGCGGAATCTCTGGGGCAATCCAACACTTGGCAGGGATGAGTAACGCGAAGGTCATCGTCGCGATCAACAAGGATCCGGAAGCGAACATCTTCAGCGTGGCAGACTATGGCATCGTTGGTGACCTATTCGATGTCGTTCCAATGTTGACAGAAGAGTTCCGCAAGCACCTCGTCAATAGCTAATAAGCAAAACGTTTTGGGGTTGTTACCCTCCGTGGTATACTCTGAACATGAATTGCATGAGAGTTCTACATCAGGACTCTCTCATCTTATTGGGGAGGTTTTTACAAATGGCTATTAAACACGCAACGACTCAATCGTTTGAACAAGATGTAAAAGAGGGCGTAGTCCTCGTTGATTTCTGGGCAACTTGGTGTGGACCATGTCGCATGATTGCGCCAGTTCTCGAAGAACTCGATCAAGAAATGGGTGACCAAGTCCAAATCGTGAAACTCGACGTCGACGAAAACCCTGAAGTCGCAGGTGCTTTCCAAATCCAAAGTATCCCGACACTCATGATGTTCAAAGATGGCGAGCCTGTTTCGAAAACAATGGGCTTCCAACCAAAAGAAGCATTGAAAGAGTTTATCGCAACAGCACAATAATTGCGTAGCAGCCGACCTGTATCGGCTGCTTTTTTGTTTTGTCGAACGGAAAAGAAGGAAAAGGACAGGCAAGCGTGGAATAGGTTGAGTTATTCCACACCCCCTCATTCACGTAAAAATCCGATACATATCGTCTGATTTCAAAATTTTTTTTGAAGAAATTCCGTCGGCTTCCTTCATATTTAAAAGATTCGGAATTTTAGTGAGGGCGTGCGCGGACTGGAAGCTTTTATCATGGAAACAGACTGAAAATTTACGCTATACTCATGAGGAAGACATGATGGAGTCAAGTGACCTTACTTTACGGCTCAATCTATTGTACGACTCTGTTCGAAGGAGGAATTTTCTTGTCGCTGTTACATTTAGCTATTTTGTTGCCGCTTCTCGCGGCACCGTTCATCCCGTTCTTGTTTCGGGGGATGAAGCAAATTCATACAGGCTGGTTCGTCTTGATCGTACCGGTCGTGCTCGTCACCTACTTCGCCGGATTCATTCCGATCACGAGTGCAGGGGACGTCGTGACAGAGACGATTGCGTGGATGCCGTCCCTCGGGATTAACTTCACGGCATACGTTGACGGACTCAGTCTACTGTTCGCCCTCCTCATTACGGGGATCGGCGCACTCGTTGTCTTATATTCCATTTATTATTTGAATAAGGACAAGGAGTCACTCGGGCATTTCTATGTGTATCTCTTGATGTTCATGAGTGCGATGCTCGGGGTCGTTCTCTCGGACAACATGATTGTCATGTACATGTTCTGGGAGCTCACATCGATTTCATCATTCCTGTTGATTGGTTACTGGTATGAGAAAGAGCGTTCACGTTACGGCGCACAGAAGTCGATGCTTCTCACCGTATTCGGTGGATTGTCGATGCTCGGGGGGATCGTCTTACTCGAGTCGATGATTGGTTCGTACAGCATTCGTGATATGGTCGCGAACTCTGGCGTCATCGCCGAGAGCCCGTTCTTCCTTGTCGCGATGATTCTCATCTTGCTCGGGGCGTTCACGAAATCGGCGCAGTTCCCGTTCCACATCTGGTTACCTGACGCGATGGAAGCACCGACTCCGGTCAGTGCGTACCTCCACTCGGCAACGATGGTCAAGGCGGGTCTCTACCTCGTGGCCCGTATGAGCCCGGTGTTTCAAGAGTCATCGGTCTGGCTATGGACGATTGCCGGAGTCGGGATGTTCACGATGTTCTGGGGTTCGTTCAACGCCGTGAAGCAGACCGACTTGAAGGGAATCTTGGCATTCTCGACAGTCAGTCAGCTCGGGCTGATCATGTCACTCCTCGGTCTAGGTGCTGCTGCGCTCCACTATGACGGTATGGATGACAACATCTTTATGGTCGCGACGATTGCAGCAATCTTCCATTTGATCAACCACGCGACGTTCAAAGGCTCGCTCTTTATGATGGCCGGAATCGTCGACCACGAGACGGGCACACGTGACATTCGTAAGCTTGGCGGTCTGATGACGGTCATGCCGATCACGTTCACGATTGCCGTCATCGGTTCGTTATCGATGGCCGGTCTTCCGCCGTTTAATGGTTTCTTAAGTAAAGAGATGTTCTTGAAGGCGACGACGAAAGTCTTCTCGGCCGACTTCTTCGCACTCGATACGATTGGAATCTTACTTCCGGTCATCGCGTTCATCGGAAGTGTGTTCACGTTCATCTACAGCATCATGCTGTTCACACGGACATTCATGGGCAAGGCGAAGTTCGACCAATTGCCGAAGAAACCGCATGAGGCGCCGATCGGCATGTTGATTTCGCCGGCCATCCTCGCGCTTCTCGTTGTCGGTCTCGGGTTCTTCCCGAACGTCTTGTCGAACTCGCTCATCAAACCAGCCGTCGAGTCGATCTATCCGACACTCGTCGCACAAGGGCAAGAAGTCGATGTTCATATCTATTTCTGGCACGGTTTGACGCCAGAGTTGTTCATGACGATCGGGGTCGTCCTTCTCGGTTCGTTGCTATTCTGGAAAATGGGCAAATGGATGGGGATCTACAACCGCATCCCACACCGTTTGACGCTCAACGGGATGTACGATGGTACGCTCGTCTGGTCGAATAAGGCAGCATACCGCTTTAAAGACAACTACATGACTGGCTTCATCCGGTCGTACTTGATCTATATTTTCGTCTTCCTCTCAGGCATGATGCTCTTTAGCATCTGGTGGTTCGACATGTACCGATTCTCGTTCGAGAACTTGGCAGAGATTGCACCGTATGAATACGTGCTCGGCGCTGTCGTCATGCTTGCGGCGCTCGCGATTCTCTTCATGAAGTCGCGTCTCCCGTCCATCATCTTACTCGGGGTTGTCGGGTACGGCGTGGCACTGTTCTTCGTCTTCTTCGGTGCACCTGACTTGGCACTCACACAGCTCGTCATCGAGACGGTCTCGGTCGCCTTGTTCTTGCTCGTGTTCTATCACATGCCGGACATCAGCAAGAAGGAAGTACGGATGCGTTTCAAAGTCGGGAATGCCATCGTGGCCGTTCTCGTCGGGACGACCGTGACGCTACTAAGCTTCATGGCGCTCACGAACAAATCGCTCACTTCGATCTCCGAGTATTACAAAGAGAACGTGTATGAGCTTGCAGCAGGTAAAAACATGGTTAACGTCGTCCTCGTCGATTTCCGTGGATTTGATACTTTGTTTGAAATCGTCGTTCTCGGAATTGCGGCTTTCGGGATTTATACGATGATTAAATTTAGAACAACACGACGTACGAAAGGAGAAGGTGCACATGAAGCAAAACAGCAAACGCGTCAATGACGTCATTTTGCAGACGGCCGCGATTATCATTTTCTTCATCATCGTCATCTTCTCGATCGATTTGTTCTTTGCCGGTCACTATTCACCAGGTGGAGGCTTCATCGGTGGATTGATGACATCCGCGGCACTCGTCTTGTTGCTACTCGCATTTGATTCGAAGACGCTCGCGAACGTGCTTCCGATCGACTACCGTCTTATGACGGCAAGTGGATTGTTGATTGCACTCGCGACAGGTCTTCACTCGGTATTCTTGGGTCGTCCGTTCTTGACGCATGCTTACGGGAAGTTTGACTTACCACTTCTCGGTGAACAGACGCTCCATACGGCGATTGCGTTCGACTTAGGGGTCTATCTCGTAGTCATCGGAATCACCTTGACGATTATACAAACGATTGGAGAGAGTGAATAATGGAAATCTTCGTTAGCATCATTATCGGTGTCTTGACGATGTGTGCCGTCTATCTTGTTCTCTCAAGAAGTTTGTTACGCATCATCATCGGCACAGCCTTATTCAGTCACGCGGCACACCTTCTCGTCTTGACGACGGCAGGGTTGAAGACAGGGGCAGCCCCTGTCCTCGTCGACGGTGTGACTGAATTCACAGACCCGTTACCGCAAGCGCTCGTTCTTCCTCGTACTTGCCTACCGCACGTATCAGGAGCTCAGCACGGACAATATGGAAGAAATGAAAGGAACAGAATCGTATGATTAACTTACCGGTCTTTCCAATCGTCATTCCTGCGCTTGCGGCCATCATCATGATGTTCATGCCAAAACGGGTCCAGCTGCAGCGTGGGATGGCTCTTGGAGCTTTAGTTATTACGGCGATCGTGTCACTCTTCCTTGTGCACACGGTCTCCACGGAGGGGATTCAAACCCTCAACCTCGGGAACTGGCAAGCGCCGTTCGGGATCACGCTCGTATCGGATATGCTGTCAGCCCTGCTCGTGACGACGTCGACTCTCCTCACGCTCTTCATCGTGTGGTTCGCCGTCCATTACTTCTCAGACTCATATGAAGGCAACTACTTGTACATCTCGATGCTCTTCTTGCTCGTCGGAGTGAACGGTGCCTTCACGACAGGTGATATCTTCAACTTGTTCGTCTTCTTCGAGGTCTTCTTGATGTCTTCATACGTGTTGATTGTGCTCGGTGGACGTGGCGTCCAGTTACGTGAGTCCATCAAGTACTTGCTCGTGAACATCATCGCCTCGGCACTCTTCGTCATGTCGGTCGCCTTGCTCTATGGCGTCACAGGTACGCTCAACTTGGCAGACTTGGCGATGAAAATCCCGCTCGTCGATAACCCGGACGTCATCACCGTCATTGGTGTCCTGTTCGTCATCGTCTTCGGGATGAAAGGGGCACTCGTCCCACTTCACTACTGGCTCCCTGGAGCGTACGTGGTCGCACCGACTCCGATTCTTGCGATGTTCGGGGCTCTCTTGACGAAAGTCGGGGTCTACTCGATTTTACGGACGTACACGCTACTCTTTGACGGGAACGGTGAGTTTTTACAGACGTTCCTCATGGTGCTCGCTGTCCTCACGATCTTCATCGGGATGACAGGTGCCATCGCTTATAACGATGTGAAGCTGATCATCATCTACAACATCATGATTGCGGTCGGTGTCATTTTGTACGGGATCTCGGTCAACACGCAGACGTCCCTTGAAGGGTCGCTCTACTACTTGATTCACGATATGATCATCAAGGCAGTTCTCTTCATGCTCGTCGGGATGATGATTGGGATCACCAAATCCGGTCAATTGCGCGATATGGGTGGACTCATCACACGCTTCCCACTGTTCGGATGGACGTTCTTCGTCGCAGCGCTCTCGCTTGCAGGGATTCCGCCACTTAGTGGATTCTTCGGGAAGTTATTGATCGTATCAGGTGGGATGGACGAAGGAGAACTGTTCGGACCACTTCTCGTCCTCTTATCAAGTCTCTTCGTCCTCTACTCGGTCATGAAAATCTTCTTGAACGGATTCTGGGGAGAGGCGAAGCGTGAGTATGACGGACCACTCGTCCCATATACGAAACGTTTGATTGTACCGGTCTTCTTGTTGCTCATCATTGCGGTCGCATACGGATTTGGGGCAGAAGCCATCCATCCGTATATCACGCAAGCGATTGAGCCGCTCGTCAATCCAGAAATCTATATCGATGCCGTGATAAAGGAGTGAAACACAGATGGCTTATCAACTTTTGATTAACTTTTTCTTGGCGTTCATCTGGATGTTCCTCACGGGATCGTTCACAACGAGCGGATTCTTCGTCGGATATCTACTCGGATTGCTCATCTTGTTCATGATGCGCCGATTCTTCAAGTCAGGGGGAGGCAGCTTTTACTTCACACGCGTTTGGCGTCTGTTTAAATTGCTCCTCATCTTCATCCGGGAACTGTTCCTCGCGAACTTCGAGGTGTTACGTCTCGTCCTTAGTCCGAAGCTCAAGATTCAACCAGGAATCTTTCGGTATGAGACGTCTCTCGACAAAGGATGGAAAGTCAGCTTGCTCTCGATGCTGATCACGCTCACACCAGGGACGCTCGTCGTTCAGGTGTCAAAAGACAATTCCGTGCTCTATATCCATGCGCTCAACATGCCGGATAAGGAAGCCTTGCAAAAAGACATTTATGATAACTTTGAATCAAGCATTAAGGAGGCGACAGAGTGATGGATTTACTAGACATTCTCATCTACATCTCGCTCGCCATTCTCTTGCTTGCGATGTTGATGATGTTGTATCGCGTCGTCAAAGGACCGACGACGGCTGACCGAGTCATCGCGCTCGACTCCATCGGGATCGCGCTCATCTCGGTCGTCGCGTTACTGTCGATCCTGCTCGATACGACCCTATATTTTGAAGTCATCTTGCTACTCAGTATTTTGGCCTTCATCGGAACGGTGGCGTTCTCGAAATTCTTAGAGAGGGGAGAGATTATCCAACATGACCGCGACAATGATCTTTGATCTCATTACCGGCATCTTCACGATCATCGGCGT
>NZ_JAPEHX010000063.1:0-17132 GCF_028823655.1 Exiguobacterium sp. B2(2022)
CCGACGCCACTATTTTTTTGGGGAGATGGAACGGATGAGAAAAAATGTGACGGTTGCCCTCTTATTGGCAACCTTTTTAGCGGCGATTGAAGGGACGGTCGTATCAGTTGCGACGCCTGTCATCGCCAGTGAGTTGAACGGGGCGACGCTCGTCAGCTGGGTATTTGCTGCCTTCTTACTATTTACAGCAGTATCGACACCGATTTATGGGAAAGTGGCGGATTTATTCGGGCGGAAGCGTGTCCTCTTGTTTGGCATCGGATTGTTCACGCTATCCTCACTCTTATGTGGATTAGCCACGTCGATGGAACAATTGATCGTCTTTCGGGCGCTACAGGGTCTAGGGGCTGGTGCGGTCCTTCCGATTTCGATGACGATTATCGGAGACCTATACAAATATGAGGAACGCGGAAAGATTCAAGGGATTTTAAGTGCCGTATGGGGCGTGTCGGGAGTACTCGGTCCGGTCATCGGCGGCTTTTTAGTCGAAACATTATCTTGGCGCTACGTCTTTTTATTGAACGTACCCTTTGCGTTACTCTCGTTTATCATGATCATTATTTTCTATAAAGAGAAAGTCGCTGAGACGACTGAACGGATTGACTTGAAAGGCGCGCTTTTGTTCGCAGGTGGGACGACAGCATTCCTGTATGCCCTAATCACATTCAGTGAAACGAATGAATGGACGACGACCATTGTTGCCAGTGGGGTATTCAGTATCATCTTACTAGTTGGCTTCTTCGTATCTGAACGAAAAGCAAAATCTCCGTTATTGCCGTTTGAATTACTCAAGCAACCAACGATTGCTGCCATCAACGGTTCAGTCTTTTTTGCGGCGTGGGTGCTCGTCTCCATGTCTGCTTACATTCCAATCTGGGCACAAGCTGTGTTGGGAAAATCGGCGACGGAGGCTGGGTTCATGTTGATGCCACTCTCGGTCGCGTGGACGTTCACATCGATTATTGGTGGGCGTACACTCGGAGTGGCTTCTCCGAGACGACGCGCCTTGATCGGGATGGGATTGCTCATCATCGGGACGCTGACGTTAACACTGTTATCCCAGTCGAGTTCAGACGTATGGGTGTATGGGGCAGTGGCGCTAATCGGTGTCGGATTTGGATTGTCTCAACCGATGTTTATCGTCGTCCTGCAAACTGTCGTCTCCTATCAACAGCGTGGAACGGCAACAGCGACCAACTCATTTTTAAGCACGGTTGGTCAAACGCTCGGTGTAGCGGTGTTCGGAGCAGTCTTTAACTTTGTTGTACTCAACGACTTTAAAGAGAGCAGCGCGTTATCTCAAGTTTCATTAGAAGACTTCTTCAATCAGAGTGTCACGGAGACGTTGAACGCTTCTGTTCGACTTCAAGGAGAACAAATCATTGCAATCGGATTGAACAGCATCTTTATCGGAGCGATGGTCGCCGCGATCATCGCGTTCGTTATCGCGTCCCGCTTGCCGGCTCGCCCACCGGAACCTTCACAGCGCTCGTGAAACAAGGGTATGATGAAGGAAAGGGAGGCGAACCGACATGAAACGTCAAATTGGGATTGTGACATTGTTGTTTCTGATGGGGTGTGCGCCAGAACAAACGAACGAAGGAACAGAACCACCTACTTCAGAAGAGACACGAAGTGAGTCAGAGACTGACAGTGAAACGAGTATGATGGAAGAGTCGAATCTTGAGATTGGAGAAGTGACCGCCATTGCCGAGAACTTGTCCATTCCGTGGTCACTCGCTCGAACAGAGGAAGGATGGCTCGTATCCGAACGCGGTGGTACCATCACCGTGATTGACAGTTCGGGTCGCGCAACCCGACAAGACGTGAACTTTAAGGAAAGTGTATTCGAGATTGGTGAAGGAGGGCTCCTTGGTCTTGCGTTAAGCGAAGATTTTGAATCAAGCGGAATCCTTTACGCGTATCATACGTATGGATCGTCAGGAAGAAACGTTCAAAACCGTGTGGTCGAGTTGACATGGGATGGAGAACGCTTTGAGGAGACGAATGTCTTACTTGACGAGATTCCAGGTGCACGTTTTCATAACGGAGGTCGCCTTTTGCTGGACGGTGAGCATCTTTGGGTGACGACGGGAGATGCGCTCGTGCCTGAACTCGCACAAGACGAATCATCATTAGCCGGAAAGATTCTACGAATCCCATTATCGGGTGAAGGTGAACCGACCGACTGGATCTATTCGCTCGGTCACCGCAATCCTCAAGGGTTGAGTCAAATTGACGATGTTCTTTATGCGAGCGAACACGGGGCGAGCGGACATGACGAGGTTAACGTGATAGAAGAAGGAAACAATTATGGATGGCCGATTATTGAGGCGAATCAGGAACAAGAAGGCCTTGTCACACCGTGGTTTGAAGTAGGCGAGACGTCTTGGGCACCTTCTGGTATCGCGACGGATGAACAGTACGTCTATATGGCGACGCTTCGGAACGAGCGGCTTGTTGCCATTGACCGGGAAACGAAACAAGTGACGATGATTGTCGAAGATGTAGGTCGGATTCGTGATGTGTGGTTAGAAGATGACACCTTGTATTTTATTTCGAACAATACGGACGGACGAGGCAACCCACAGCCTCAAGACGATCAACTTTATCAAGTAACGATTCGCTAGAAACTGACGACTTTGTCAGTTTCTATTTTTTCGTTGTTTCTTCTGGAAGGAACGGTATAATTAAACATGTATTTTGGAAAAAGAAGGAGAAAATAGATGAATCATTCAAACTTGGTACATAAACGAGAAAAACTATACTTCTCACTATTAGTTGCAGCAAGCGTGCTCATGTTAATCCTCGGGATCGTGCTGACAGTAGCCTCATTCGGTCTATTTTTATGGATCATCGGTACAATCGTATCGCTCTCGCTCTTTACTCACTGGATTCAAATCGGTTACATTCGGACGAACGGTGTCAAAGTGACGGCTCGTCAGTTTACAGAACTTCATGAGATGGTTCAACGCGTCGGGGCAGATATGGGCATCCGCTTGTTGCCAGATGTGTATATTTTACAAGCGGGTGGTGTATTAAACGCTTTTGCCACACGTTTCTTCCAGAAGAACATGGTCATTCTGTATTCGGATGTCGTGGAATTAACACGGACTGGACAGACGAAAGAAGTGGAGTTTGTCATCGCACACGAGCTGGCACACATTCGTCGTAACCATGTCCAAAAGCAGTGGGTCGTCTTGCTCGGTAGTATCATTCCTTTCTTAGGTTCTGCCTATTCACGTGCTTGTGAATATACGTGTGACCGGATGGCTGCTCATTACATTCAAGACTTCGGGGCGTCGAAGCGTGCGTTAACGGTTCTCGCAATCGGGGGACCGCTCGCGAAAGAAGTGAATGAGTTCGACTATTTGTACGAAGCAAGTCGAGAGAACGGTTTTATCGCGAAGTATAGTGAGTTGTTGTCGACGCATCCAACGTTACCGAAGCGAATCGCATCGATTGCAACAGCTGCAGGTGAAGAAAACGTTCCGGTCTTCAAGACGGCTGGATATGTGAAAGCTTCTATCATTTCGATGATTCTATTGACGGTTATTGGAAACGGGGCACTTATCGCATTTCTCTTCATTAACGATGATTTGACGGAGATTGTATCTGCGGCGATGAGTGAGGAGCTTGCAGATGATTGGGCGTTGGAATGGGAAGAACCAATCCAAGAATTGACGTATAATAATGCGAGCTATGAAGAAATCGAAGCAGAATTACAAAATGGTGCTGACGTGAATATTCAAGACGAGTATGGCGAAACGCCACTTCACAACTTGTTCTACAATGATGAGGTTGATGAAGAAACAGTTCAACTCTTGCTAGACAACGGAGCTGACGTCACGCTCCAAAACGATAGCGGGATGACACCGATTGATACGGCACGTGATTGGGGACATAGTTCTGAACTCATTGCATTGATGGAATCATATGAATAAAAGAAATTTCCTCGTTTCAAAAGAGACGAGGAAATTTTTTGTGGTTTTTTGCAAACGTTTGCATAGTGCGTGATATACTGTTTGGGTAGGAGGGATATCGGTGAATAGCATACGGACAAAGTTAACGGGGATGATTGCGTTGACCATCATTGTACCGGTCATTTTAGCGACGATTGTTTCATTTTGGTACGTGCAAGATCGGGAGCGTGAACGTGGTCTTGAGATGACCGAATGGTCGCTCGAACGGGGGACACGTCAGATGGAACGCTATATCTCTGATTTGAGTCGATTGCCAACGAGTTTATACGCTGATCGTGACGTATTAGACATTTTGGAGTATGGACCGGGGCTTTCGTTACGAGAAACGGAGATTGAAGTGCGGCGCGCGCTCCTCGCGATGTATCTGTCCCGAGAAGACGTGGCGCAAATTCAGCTGTTAATGCTCGAAGATATGGATTCATTTGCGGCTTATAAAATGAAAGTGTCACCACGATCGAAAAAAGAGCCGAGCGTCGTCCAACAACAGCTCTTGGATAATCCGAAAAGTCGTGTCTTATTGGAAGCGTCCCATCCACTTGTTGCTTATCATGATTTTGGACCGATCATGACACAAGAAGACGTCGTGACGCTTCATTTCAGGCTCGACAAGATTGAAACGGACGAACCACTTGCTATTCTTTCGCTCGATATCCCTGAAAATTTATTCATCGGGCAGCTGGCTTCTTTGCAAAATAGTCCAGATGAGAGTTTATGGTTCGTCGGTGAAGACAACCGTGTGTTTGCCCATCTCGGTGAGGGAGAAATTCCGTCTTCATTTCAGCCGAGATCCATCTCGACCGATGGAAAACACCATCAAATCACGAAAACATTCGAGTTTGACCATCAGCAGTTTTATGTCGGTAAATCAATTCCAGATGAACTCTTGACCGAACCGGCTTCACGAACGTCATTCATCATCTTGCTTGTCGGGATGGTCTCGCTCATTTTGGCACTGATCGGAGCGACCTATGCTTCGATGAAATTGACGACACCGATCAAGACGTTGACCTCAAACATTTGGCGAATCGAGCAAGGGGACATGACCGTCTCATTTGATTCCCTCGGAAATGATGAGTTCGGCGTACTCGGAAGACAGTTCAAGCGAATGATTGAACGGATCGATGATTTAATTCAACGAGAGTATAAGCTCGCCTTAGAGAATCGGACGAATGAGCTTCGTACGCTTCAGGCGCAAACCAATCCGCATTTCTTATTTAATACGTTACAGTCGATTGGAACATTGGCATTGAAGGGAGATGGCAAGACGGTCTATCGATTGATCACGCAACTGTCTTCGATGATGCGGTATACCATGCACCCAGAAGAGTCGATGGTGACACTGAAACGAGAGATCGAACACTTGAACTCATACATTCGTCTTCAAGACGTACGATTTCCAAATCAGTTTCAAGTGACCGTTTCAGTTCCTGAAGACCTCCATGAACTGATTGTTCCAAAAATGATTTTGCAGCCGTTGGCAGAGAACTTTTTCAAGCATGGGTTCGAGCGGGACGGCTCTGCTTTAGCGAATCGATTTGATGTGACGGCCTGGATGGACGGCACGTCACTCGTGATTCGTTGTGAGAACAGTGGTCGTTCGCTGACGACCGAAGAATGGGAACGAGTCATGTCACGGATTGAACAAAGTGATTCGACATTTTATGACACGGAAGGCACAGGATTACGAAACATTCGCGATCGACTCATGTTAAACTATAATCGGGAGGCAGAATTTATGTTGGCTACACCTGAAACAGGCGGTTTTCGAATTATGATGCGTTTCCCGGCTTCTTCTGAGGGGGTGGCGTCATGACGAAAGTGTTGATTGTAGATGATGAATCTCCGGTAAGGGAAGCGGTGAAATTACTCGGTGAATGGGAACGGTTCGGTGTGACGACGGTTCTTGAAGCAACGGATGGGCGTGAAGCACAGGCGCTCATCGAACAAGAACGTCCAGCGCTCATCTTATCCGATATTCAAATGCCCCATTGTGATGGGATCGAGCTGATGGAGTGGGTACACGACCATGCTTCATTTTCTAAGCTTGTCGTGTTGACAGGATACGATGAATATTCGTATATGCGACGCGCCATCCAGTATGGGAGCTTTGATTATTTGTTAAAACCGATCGACCCGGATGTATTGAATGATACGTTGGCACGCGCGTTAGGGGACGTGGTGGATCGATCGAGTGAAGACCCGATTTCTCAGATTGGAACGTTCATTGAACAGCATTTTTCGGAAGAACTGAGTTTGCAAGGGATGAGCGAACGATTTTACTTAAGTCGAGAGTACATCTCGCGACGTTTTAAACAACAATATGGCGTGAACTTGTCCGAATACGTATTGACGATTCGGATGAACGAAGCGAAGCGCCTGTTAGAGACGAGTAGACAGCGTATCTATGAAGTCGCCCAAGCAGTCGGCTTTTCGGACGATAAATATTTCCGGAAGGTCTTTAAAAAACAAGTCGGTGTTACTCCGAACGAATTTCGGGAAAAGGTTCAACGACAAGCTTAAAGGAGGAATTCAAACATGAGTGTACACATTGGAGCTCAAGAAGGACAAATTGCAGAAACGGTATTACTTCCAGGGGATCCGCTTCGTGCCAAGTATATTGCGGAGACGTTTTTAGAAGACGTCGAATTATATAATGAAGTTCGTGGGATGTATGGCTTCACGGGTACGTACAAAGGAAAACGCATCTCGGTCCAAGGAACGGGGATGGGTGTGCCTTCGATGTCGATTTACGTGAACGAACTCATCATGTCGTACGGTGCAAAAAACTTGATCCGTGTCGGAACTGCCGGCGGAATTCAAGAAGACGTCAAAGTGCGTGATGTCGTCATCGCCATGAGCGCATCAAGTGAGATGGGGCAAAACCGTGTCCGCTTCAACGGAATGGACTATGCACCAACAGCGACGTTCGACCTCCTACATCGTGCGTATATGAATGCAGAGAAAGCCGGCATCCCGGTCAAAGTAGGACAAATCTTCACAGCGGACCAATTCTATCAAGATGACTTCCACCACTTCAAGAAGTGGGCGGACTTCGGTTGCCTCGCAATCGAGATGGAAGCAGCGGGTCTTTACACGCTTGCGGCGAAGCATAAAGTAAACGCGTTGACAATCCTCACAATCTCTGACCACTTGTTGACAGGTGAAGAGACGACTTCAGAAGAGCGTCAGACGACGTTTGATGAAATGATTCGTGTCGCTCTCGATACAGCGGTTGAAGTGACGAACTAAACAGTTTTCCCTACAGTCTTTGGCTGTAGGGATTTTTTGTGTCCAAACCCATTCATCCCTATGAAACGGTTGGAGCTCCAGCTAGACTAAGGATAAGATACCGAGAAAGAGGAAATGTCTAATGAAAACTCCATCACGTTTTATATTATATGCAATTGTATTTTTTGCTTTTTTTGATCTGTTCGCCCAACTTCCAATCATGAGCACATTTGCGTTAACCGTTGGGGCATCTTCATTTATCGCTGGTTTTTCCATCGCGATTTATTCGTTGACGAACACGTTTGGAAATGTGCTGTCCGGTATATGGACTGACAAGAATGGTCCATATCGCGTATTGGTTCTCGGTTTGTTCCTGACGAGCTTAAGTTTACTCGCTTATCAATTCGTCGACTCACCATTCATATTACTGCTTGTCCGGTGTGTCCACGGCTTTATGGCTGGACTGATCGTCCCGGCTGCGTTTACCTTGTCTGCGAACATCACAGCAATGAATCGTCAAGGGAAGAAAGTCGCCATTACCGGTAGTTTCGTCGGATTAGCGGCCATTATCGGTCCTGCGTTCAGTGGAATTGTCGCCAGTATCACATCACCACCGACCGTCTTTTTATTTGTTTCTTTATTCGGCTGGGTGATTCTGTTCGTGACAATCGTAACGATGCGACGGAATCAAACGGTGGATTCGAAGAAAGATACCCATACAGCACCGATAAAACCAGACCCGAAAGTGATTCGAGCCTATTGGGGGGCATTCTTCCTCATGTTTTCCCAAGGGGCACTTGCGTTTTTGTTACCGGTTCATGTGCAGGAGCTTGGCTATAATTCACGATTGAGTGGGACGTTGCTCAGTATGTTCGGCGTAGTCGCCGTCTTATTCTTTTTATTACCGACGAACCGATTGTTCGATCGATTTTCACCGACCAAATTGACGGCACTTGGGGTGGCGATTATTGGGACGTGCCAGATGTTAATTGGACAAGCAGGTGTACAAACGAGCCTTTATGGGGTACTTGCCTTATATGGTGTTGGGTTTGCGATTCTTTTCCCGGCCATCAACACATTGTTGATTCAATCAACTTCTCCTCAAAATCGAGGAAAAGCATACGGGGCATTCTATGCCTTTTTCTCTCTCGGTACGGTAGCAGGATCTTCTTTTTTAAGCGGTCTTCCACTTTCGGTCGTCGAGCAATTCACGCTGACTGGTTTGATTTTATGGGGGGCGAGCCTCCTCTTTCTTGTCAGTGTAGTAAAGGGAAGACGGATATTTTGACACGATAAAAGTAATGTATTATTCTATGATTAAATGTTTAAACATTTAAACGGTTAGTGTAACTGGCATCGATGAAAGCGTTTTTTTGATTCACTTTTCACTCGATGATAAAATGAAATCAATGTGATGAATCATAAGGAGGAAAGTTCATGCTGGCACCGATTGAACAATTGACGATTGACGAGCTTGTCCAGAAACAACGTCGTTTCTTTAAAACACAGGCGACGAAATCAATGGCATTCCGTTTAAGTATGCTGACGTTTTTAAAGGAATCGATCAAGCATTATGAAGCGGACTTGCTAGAAGCGCTTAAAGAGGACTTGAACAAATCGGAGATGGATGCGTATACGACAGAAATCGGATTCATTTATGACGAGATTTCTCGGACGACACGCGAATTAAAACGATGGATGCGTCCGAAGCGTGTGCGTGGAACTGCCATCCATCTTGGAATGAAGAGTGAAATTCAATATGAGCCATACGGTACGGTATTGATCATCGCCCCGTGGAATTATCCGTTCCAACTAGCGGTTGCGCCACTCATTGGTGCCATTGCCGCGGGAAATACAGCGGTTGTTAAACCTTCAGAACTGACACCGAACGTTGCGCGTGTCCTGACACAAGTGCTAGAACGTGCTTTCACCGATCGATATATAGCAAGTGTCGAAGGGGATAAAGACACAGCCCAAGAACTCTTGAATCAAAAATGGGACTACATTTTCTTTACAGGTTCGACGCAAGTCGGTCGAATTGTGAATAAGGCGGCAGCAGAACATTTGACACCGGTCACACTCGAACTCGGTGGGAAATCACCTGTGATCGTTCACGGAGATGCGAACGTCTCCATAGCAGCAAAACGTGTCGCGTGGGGGAAATGGATGAACGCCGGGCAAACGTGTGTCGCGCCAGACTATGTGCTCATACATGAATCGCAGCAAGAAGCATTTTTAGAAGCAATCAAACAAGAGGCGTTTGCGATGTTCGGGAACGGTGTCGGTACGAAACGATACACGCGCATCGTCAACGAATCGCATTTCGACCGTTTGTCTCACTATTTGACAGAAGGCGAACTTGCTTTTGGCGGGGAAACAAACAGAGATGAGCTAAAAATCGCACCGACCGTCATGACGAATCTCGAAGAAGATGCCGATGTGATGAAAGATGAGATTTTTGGTCCAATTTTACCGATCATTCCGTATCGTCAGCTAGATGAAGTGATCGAGTTCATCTCTGACCGCCCGCATCCGCTTGCGCTCTATCTATTTACAGAGTCGAAGGATGTGGAAAAAACGATCATGAAACACCTCTCCTTTGGAGGAGGGTGTGTGAACGATGTCATCATGCATTTGACGAACCCGAATTTACCGTTTGGTGGAGTAGGCGAGAGCGGTATGGGGGCCTATCACGGACGTACGAGCTTTGAGACGTTTAGTCACGCGAAGTCTATTTTGAAAAACACGACAAAATTTGATTTACCAGTTCGGTATCCGAACTTCAAACCGGCTGAACAATTGATTCGATTGATTCAACGATAAAGCTATAGAGACTCGGTACAAATGCCGGGTCTCTCTTTTTTTGAAAAAGATTGTTTGAAATGTCACATACTTTTCTGATACTCCCTGTCACACTCCTGTATAATAAAGTCATAATTGGAACGTACGAATGAAACGTGGAGGGAGCACCGACCTATGTCAATGCAATGTGGAACGACCCAACCGAACAGTTTTGTATTCTCAAATGAAACGAAACAATTGCTACTGGAAATGATGACGATTCAACATCATCCGAAAGCGAGTATCGTATGTTGGGAAGGTGAAAAGTGTGATAAGTTCTTTTACTTGAAGAGTGGTTCTGTCAAATTCACAAAAATCACGAAAAAAGGAAATCCACTCGTCATGTTCATGTATGGTTCGGATGACTTCTTTGGTGAGTTTGACATCGTCGAAACTTTCCCTAGCTCATACAGTATCGAGACGACTGAGGAAAGTACCATCGGGACCATTTCAAAACGTGAATTGGAATCGCTCATGCAACGTGACATCCGCTTTGCCGGAGAAATTTTGCGATGGACATCGATGATGCGCAAACATTCAGAGATGAAGGTGCGCGACTTATTGCTGTACGGCAAACCAGGGGCTTTAGCTTCGACACTACTCCGTATGGCAGCCATGCACGGTGTGGAGGAGGAGGATACGATCGTCATTCCTCGCCATCCGTCAGACGGAGAACTCGGACAGTTAATCGGAGCGCCACGCGAGACGGTGAATCGATTGATCAGTCAATGGCGAAAAGAAGGAGTCATTAGTACGACGACCAAATCAATCGTCATCCATGATATTGATTTTTTAAAAGAGCTTTGTCATTGCGAAGGTTGTCCTGCAGGAATATGTCGTTTATGAACCGCCTCATGTGAAGGCGGTTTTTTTGTGACCTATTTTTATGGAAATGTGAATTTTGTGTGTTGAAACTACGCAAAATTGATGTGATTGTCACTTTTTGAGTGACAAAAGTCACATATTATCCCTTAGGTGATTGCATACAATGAAAGTGGAAAAACAACCGAAAGGGGTCTTACACGTGGAACATAAAGATGGGCAAGAACCGAACCTAAAAGGAACGTTTACATCGGTCATGATCGTTGCAGGTGTCATCATTGCCATGTGGTCATCAGTCTTTTATTTATTCGTCACACGATAAACATGTAGGGAGGAGGGTCTCATCGTGCATATTCATAAACTAGAAAAGTATTGGCTTACATTTGGTATTATCCTACTCGCGGTCTTCTTGACTGTTCTCGGGGTATCGGCATTCGCGGCAGGGAACCAGCCAGCATCGGATGCGGATTTGATTGACCCGGCCAAAGTAAATCAGACGGCTCCATTCGACAAACCAGGACTTCATCAAATTGGTGAGAATGAATACGAACTCGTCATGATCGCACAAGCGTTTACGTTCACACCAGGGAATGTTGAAATTCCAAAAGGCGCAAAAGTAACATTCCTTGTGACGTCACCTGATGTCGTACACGGATTCCAGTTGACAGGTACTCCGGTCAACATGATGGTCGTGCCTGGACATATCAACTCATTGACGTACACGTTCGAGGAAGCTGGCGAATTTTTGATTCTTTGTAACGAATATTGTGGGACAGGGCATCACATGATGTCGACTAAAATCAAGGTGGTGGAGTAAATGAACGACGTATCATCTAAACTGAAACAATGGGAGATGGAGCGAGGGGTTCCTGTTCCAAGTATCGGAGCGAAAGAGGCGCGCCTTGCATACGGTCACGTTTTTGTATCGGTACTCGCCGTCTTGATCGGTGCGTTGGCCGGTTTGACACAGACGTTGATTCGAACCGGAGTCATTCCTGAAATCTTTGGATATTATCAATTACTAACGGCTCACGGTATTATGCTCGGGATCGTCTTCACGACGATGTTCATCATCGGTCTATTATATGCGTTGCTTGCGAAGTCGTTCGGTCGGTTTGAATCATTCCCGACACGTGTCGCTTGGCTCGGTTTTTGGACGATGATTATCGGTGCCGTCATGGTAACGGTCATAATCTTGGCCAACAAAGGGACAGTATTGTATACGTTCTATGCACCGCTCATGGCAGATCCGCTCTTTTATGTCGGACTCGTCCTGTTCGTAGTCGGAACGTGGTTGTCGTCATTCGCGATGTTCCGTATGTATGCGGACTACAAACGCGACAACCCAGGCGTTCATCCGCCGCTCCCGGCTTATATGAGTATTATGACGATGCTTCTATGGGACATTGCGACACTCGGTGTCGCAGCAACGATTCTTTTCCAACTCCTTCCCCTCTCGTTAGGATGGACAGATACAGTCGGAATCGAGTTGTCTCGTACACTGTTCTGGTACTTCGGTCACCCGCTCGTTTATTTCTGGCTCATGCCGGCATACATTGTATGGTATACAGTCGTGCCGAAAGTCATCGGTGGGAAGATCTTCTCGGATGCGTTGGCGCGTATGGCGTTCTTGTTGTTCTTGCTCTTCTCATTCCCGGTCGGCTTCCACCATCAGTTGACAGAACCGGGGATTGAACCGTTCTGGAAGTTCGTTCAAGTTATCTTGACGTTCTTGGTCGTCATCCCATCGTTCATGACAGCATTCTCGCTCTTTGCGACGTTCGAACTCCGTGGACGTGCGCTCGGCGCGAAAGGATTGTTCGGTTGGGTGAAGAAAATGCCGTATGGTGATGTTCGTTTCCTCGCACCATTCATCGGGATGCTATTCTTCATTCCTGCCGGTGCAGGTGGGATCATCAACGCGTCTCACCAATTGAACGCGATGGTTCACAATACGCTTTGGGTCACAGGTCATTTCCATATCACAGTCGGAACGGCTGTCGCCTTGACGTTCTTCGGAACGGCATACTGGCTCGTACCAGTACTTCGTGGTCGCACGTTGACGAAAGCGATGAACAAGCTTGGATTGATTCAAGCAGGGACGTGGGCGTTCGGTATGGCCATCATGTCATATGCGATGCACATTTCAGGATTGAATGGTAACCCACGTCGTACGGGTCCAGCAACTTACTTCTCGGATGCATTGACGCGTGAATGGATTCCGTACCACGTCATGATGGCGATCGGAGGAACGATTTTATTCATCTCCGTTCTGATTTTCGTCTACTCGATGTTCAACTTGTCATTCCTCGCTCCAAAAGGCGAAGAGGAATTCCCGCTCGCTGAGACAGAAGAGGCGGCGATGGATACACCGCGCTATTTCGAAAACTGGAAATTGTGGATTACGGTAACGTTCGTCTTGATTGCATTTGCATACACGGTTCCAATCTGGCACTTGATTGAGAGTGCGCCTCCTGGAGCGCGTGGTTGGGTACTCTGGTAAACTAAAGTCAGCTCATACGTGAGCTGACTTTTTTGTGTGGGGAGGAACGATATGAACGTATTAGACGTCATCCATGCAGCGCGTTCGATGCATTCAGCCAATCACCCGTTTGTCGTGGCGATTGATGGATTGAGTGGAGCGGGCAAGACAACGCTCGTCTCACGTTTGAGTGAAGAGCCGACTATACTTGTTCTTCACATTGATGACTATATTGTTGAACGAGACAGACGCTATGAGACCGGACAGCCTGAACCGACCGAATATTACGCACTCCAATGGGACGTGTCGCGACTTGAGCGTGAACTGTTTCGTCCATTGAGGAATGGGATAACGGAATTGACGTTACCTCGTTACGTGTATGAACGAGATGTCATTGCAGAAGAGGTCGTGGACGTGTCATCTGCTTATACCATTGTCGTCGAAGGGATTTTTCTACAACGACCGGAATGGCGACCATATTTCGATTACGTGATTTATCTCGACTGTCCCCGCGAGGTTCGGTATGAACGGGTATTGAATCGAGATACATATCTCGGCGTCCCGGAGGAACGGCTTGCGAAATACAAGAGGCGCTATTGGCCAGGGGAAGATCTTTATCTCCAACTCGTCGACCCGAAAAGAGGAGCAGATATCGTGCTCTGACTGAACGTTTCAACATCTGACGCATGCGTCAGGTGTTTTTAATTTGGAGAAAATTTGAAAAAAAGATTGACGTCTAACTGTATTACGATAATAATACAGTTAGAAAGTGTATTAACCATGTCATACACTTAGAAAGGTGATGAACATGCAATTCAATACGAGGGCACCGGTTTACCTACAGGTCGTCGACTACTTCAAGAAGAAGATGGCGCTCGGTGAACTGAAAGCCGGGGATGAGATGCCATCTCGGCGTGAGCTTGCGAACGATTTAAAAATTAATCCGAACACGGTTCAAAAAGCGTTCAAGGAAATGGAGGACCAACAATTGATTACGACCGAACGAAATCGACCGAGTCGCGTGACGACAGATCGAACGGTATTGGCACAAATCCGCTCTGAAATCGTAGATGACGCGGTCGCCGTATTTGTAGAATCGATTCAAGAACTTGATGTCTCGGTAGACGAACTTGTTGAAAAAATCAAACGACAGTACAAGGAGGGGATGTACGATGATCGAAGTGTTGGGAGTTAAAAAACGTTATCGGCGGAAACAAGTCATTGAAGACGTTTCGTTCACAGCGAATAAAGGTGAAATCACGTGTCTCATCGGCTTGAACGGTACGGGGAAGTCGACGTTGTTGAAAGGCATCATGGGATTGACACCTTTCGACAAAGGTTCGGTATTGATCGATGGGAAACCGATTGATTTGAATCGTGTCGCCTTCGTCGCCGATCATGCGATGTTCCCGATTCACTTTACAATCGAACAATGTGAGGCGTTCATGAAAGATTTTTATCCGACATTTGATTCGGCATTATTTGCCCGTCTCGTCGATGATTTCAAGTTGTTTCCGGAAGATAAGTTGAGCGAGTTATCGAAAGGGACGCTCGCGAAAGCGAACCTCGCAGTCGGGATTGCGCAAGACCCGGATTATTTATTGCTTGATGAACCGTTCTCAGGAATCGATGTCTTCTCAAAAGAACAGATTGTCGAACTATTTTCGAGCGAGGTCATGGAGAATCGTGGCGTGCTCATTACGACACACGAGATTGAAGATATCGAGTACTTGATCGACAAGGCCGTCATGTTGAATAACGGAAGAATCGTCCGTGAGTTTGATGTCGAAGATGTCCGATTCATTCATGGGAAGTCCATCGTCGATGTGATGAGAGAGGAGTACGGGGCATGAATCTATTGAAACTTTTGAGTTGGGAAATCGAGCGTGTCACAAAACCGTTTTTGATGTTAGTTACTGGCCTCCTCGTCGTCCAGTTTGGGTATCTCGGTTACTTTTTATGGGATGAGACGAACTTTTATGAACAGTTGAGACGTACAGGAAACGCGGACTATCAATTGTCATTTGCAGACTACCTTGGAGGTACGCCTTATCTCTTGTCGCTCGGCATTGCAGTCGCGGCGATGTTATTATACAGCGCCTGGATTTGGTATCGCGATTTTCAAGGACGAGGGACGTTCATGCTCCGACTCCTGACGATGCCACAAAAGCGCATGACGTTGTTTTTCGCCAAACTCGCTACAATTTTAATGACAACGTTGGGGCTATTTTCCATTGAATGGATTGCTCTTAAGTTACAATACATAACGTTCACGAGTTGGTTTGATGAAAAGATGATACCGATGAATGGATCATTTGAACGAGCTCTATCTTTCAACGGAATATTGGGCATGATGTATCCTACTTCAGCTATCAACTTTGTCATCCACCAATTATTTATTGTCATCGTCGTCCTATTCGTTTTCACATTTGTGTTGATTGAACGGAGTTTTTGGCAACGGACGATGTGGTCACCGGTACTTAGCTTATCGATTCTAGTTGTCATCTTGACCATTCCGATTTTAGGCTACGCGTTCCTGTCGAATCGACTGATTTATGATGAGACAATCATTTACGTCGGTGTGGTATTGGTCGTCTGGGCAAGTGTGACGATTTGGCTTAGTCGAAGATTTTTACAGACGAAATTAAATGTGTGAGGTGATAAAATGAAGCGAATGTGGAATGTGGCCGCGCTCGGTGCGGTGATCGTGATTGGGCTTGGGACGTTTGCCGTCGATGCGATGGAGCCGAAAGCGGAATGGGCGTTAAACATCAGTTCGAATCCATCTGTTTGGAAAGACACGGTCGTTGAATTTGGTTATAACACAGATGACGATGTCGCTCAAAGGTTTGAAGTCACTTCTGATGAGAGTCGTGTCACTTCGGATTTAAATTATATCGCTGAAGGAATTCGTTATCGAGAAAGTTTGAATGGGAACGAACGCTTGATGCACCGACAAATGAACGGATTGACGTTTGCACAATCAATTCAAACGGAAAATGGATTCATAGGAATTGGCCAAAATGGAAATGAAGAGCTCATAATCTTTAACCAGTTAGACGGAAAAGAGATAACCACTTATGAGTTCGATGCAAAGGATCGTCAAATCTACGAGATCTTGACAGGTGTGTGGGCAGGTTTGTTCATGTCCGATGGTCAACTCAATTTGATTTATCGGGAAGGCTTTGATGGCAATGAAACGACAATGCTTGCGACATTCAATCAAACGATGGATGACGTCACTGTCAAAGAAATAAAGATGGAAAATGGATTTATCACGCACGTAAGTGGAACAAGTCGTTTTTATGAAACAAGTGGATCCCCGTCTAAGTTCGAAACACGCTATGTCCCAGTCGGCGTCAGTGCCTATGAGACAATTAGAGAAGGGGAAGAGACGTACTATAGTGGAATTACAATGCCGGGCCAATTCGCTTACGATACGGAAACAGGACAAGTTGTCCAGTTGGCAGGAGACCAAGACTTTTGGGACTATTCAGTCTTCGAAAATACACTATTCACACTAAATGCGGATGGCGAAGAAACTGTCATTGATTTAGGTACCGGGAAGCAGATGACTCGGAAAGTTCTCGACTCAGTAGATCACGCCTTCTATTCAAACGGTCGCCTGTACCAAACGCGCCAAGCGAAAGACGGTGTCATCATCGACGTTTATGAGGATGGAAAACAAATCTCTAGTGCGGCGGTTACACCTGAAAACGAGGAAGCGCAAGCGATGCTTGATCAGGTTGACGTATACGTTAGACAAAAATAAGCAA